>JAZQGM010000105.1:0-11564 GCA_045540075.1 Acetatifactor sp.
GAGTATTACAATAAGGGAGTTGCTAGAGGTGTTTGCTGGATTGTATAATGATACAATACATAATAAAACAATACACGTGAAAGGAATTATGATTATGAAGTATTTGATCGATAGTGGTAATTTGGAAGATATTAAGTGGGGGATGGAGTTTTATCCTGTGGATGGAGTAACCACCAATCCTTCTTTGGTGGCCAAGGAGAAGAAGGATTTTGTGGAATTGATCCAGGCAATCCGTGGAATCATTGGGCAGGATAAGATGTTGCATGTGCAGACCACTGCGAAGAAGGCAGAGGATATTGTAGAGGAAGCAAAGATGCTGAAGGCCAAACTGGGGGATAACTTCTTTGTGAAGATTCCCATTGGCGAAGAGGGGCTGAAGGCAACTGCTATGTTGAAGAAGATTGGGATCGGGGTTACGGTGACTGCTATTTTTACACCGCAGCAGGCTTTGATCGCTGCGAAGGCAGGGGCTGATTTCGTAGCACCTTATGTGAATCGTCTGGATAATATTTCCGGAGATGGTGTGAGAGTAGTGGCTGATATCGTGGAATTGTTTGACATCTATGGGCTGGATTGTCAGGTTCTCGCAGCAAGCTTTAAGAATGTGGAGCAGCTTCATAAGGTGGCTCTGGCAGGTGCTCATAGCGCAACCATTGGTATGGATATTATGAAGGCTGCTATTGCTCATCCCATGACAGACAGCGCGATTACCGGTTTTGACAAGGATTGGGCCGGTACCTATGGGGAGAAAACAGTTGCTGATTTTCTGAAATAAGAAGTAAAAACTCCGGTCTTTTGGTTTGAACCGGAGTTTTTTTTCTTATGTAAGTCTTATGCAAATGTAAGCAGTCCAAAATCGCAAGGCCTGTGGAAAGCAGGTGTCTCGCAAGTCATGTTATTCCAAGCCAGGTAGTGTTCCTGCACGGTCAAGTCTCCGCATTTGTAGAAATTACCACGGATCGTCTTGCCGGATGTCGGAGCAAAATCTGGGAAGAACTGTCTGATGAAAGAGACAGGTACTTGATAGGTGATCTCCCAACCATCCTTTGTTCTGGCAGCTATAGGCTTCAGCAGATCCTTGGTCTCCGGCAGAAGTCTCACCAGATCATGTACGCCGCTTCCCATACCCAGGTACAGGCAACAGTTGGGATTGAATTCGATATTAAAGTAACGACTGTCTTCCGGATAAGGGCAGAAGAAAAATTCCAGGCAGCTGTCCTCGCAGGGCTGATCCGTAAGCTTTGTGTTCTCTGCGCGGACGTGAGCTTCTTTGGCAGACAAACGCACATAAAGGGCTTCCTCATCATAGCAAATTTGAGCCTGTGCGGTAATGTCCACCTCCGGTGACCAGAGCAGATGGTCAATTTGGACGGCGGGAATCTGTGCCCAGTCTAAGTTGGCAGGTTTTCTAGGTATGGTATGTGTTCTCATTGTGTGTTCTCCTTTTGATTGTTCAATATTTTAAGTGGTGCTTTGCACCTGGTTACATTCCTCCAGATCAGAGGGCTGCAGCTGATAGACCCATTTATAATCATCGCTTCTAAGATAAGAAGCGCAGATCTCTGCCACGGCGCCCAAGGGCAGAATGGTTTCCAGAGAATCCGAAATGCGGATGTCGCAGCCTCCGGATACCGTCATCATATTCTCACGAATGGAGATCTTAAGCTGATTTAGGAAGTAATCACCCAGCTCCAGCATAAAGCCGTAAAGTACGATCAGTTCCGGATCCAACAGATTCACAGCATTGGCAATGACCACCCCAAGGCGCGTGGCCACATCTTTTACATAGTACATACACATGCGGTCATTTTCATCCAGAGCTTTGCGGACAGCTTCCACAGTGATGGTGTGGTCTGCATCCAGATGAGAGCTTAAAGAAGAGAAAACCCCCCGATTTAAAGCCGCCTGAAGCTCTGCCACCAAAGCCGGGTAAGCTGTACTGTGCTCTACACAGCCCGGCTTGCCGCAATAACAAAGCTTCTGATTGGCAGAACCATAATCGATCACCAGATGTCCCAGCTCTCCGGCCATACCCTTGGCACCACTGACTGCCATACCATTACAACAGATGGAAGAGCCAATACCATTGGACAATTCCACGCAGATAAAGTTCTGTACGCCCTTTGCCACGCCAAACCGCTGCTGTGCGATGGCAGGCAATGCCACACCGCTGTAAGTCTCCACACGCAGCCCGAATTGTTCCTCCAGCTGGGGCTTCAGCTTCAGATGCACCCAGTCATTAAAATGGGCATAATTCAGTGTCAGTGACTGCTCAGTCTGATATCTGGTAGGATCATGAGCCGGATCGCTGATGCCGATGCCCAGGATATTTTTATCTTGAAATGCGTCTAACAAAATCTGCACATGTTCTATAATCTGTCCTATCAACGCATCTTTCTGCTCGCCGGGCGAAATCTGTAACGCATCCTGCTTCAAAATATTCCCGTCAAACTGTGATACGATAAAAATCACAGAGTCTGAAGAAAAAGACATTCCCACAGCGCACAGGTGCTCTTTATTGATCTCCAGTAAAGTACGTCTCCGGCCGTGACCGGCAGAATAATTCCCGGTCTCTGCGATCAACTGCTCATCCAGTAGTTCCTTAATAATGGAACTGACGGTGGCAGGCCGGTAGTCGGTGAGATTGATCAGCTCCGTTCTGCTGATGGGGCCTAGGTGATTGATAATATTTAAAATCAGGTGCCGCCTGTTAAAATGACTGTTGTGGGGCATGGGTTTAACCTCCGCTTTGTAAATCTACTCTAGTTTACCACGTTTTTCCAAAGTATGCAACCGGTAGAATGTTTTCGAAAAATGCAGGGGCTTCGGTGGTTTCGATTTTTTTCAAAAAATTAATAATGGGTATTGACTTATTTTCAAAATGTTATATAATTATGTTGAATCATAAATTGGCGAAAGCTCTTAAGCCAATATGTAATATAGAAACAAAACACAATGAAAGAAAAGAGGATGAAACTATGAGCAAGAATTGGGCAACTATGGATGTGAATTCCATCCCCAACATGGTGTCCGCTACTGTACCGGGCCCCAAGTCCATTGAGTATCATGAGAGATGCTCCAAGTACATGAAGGGTTACTCCAGCCAGGTAAAGCTGTTCCCTGTAACTTTTGAATCCGGTTTCGGTTATACACTTACCGACGTTGATGGCAATACATATATCGATTTCTCTTCCGGTATCTATGTAACCGGTCTGGGACATTGCCATCCCAGAATCAGCGAAGGTGTTGCTGAGCAGGCTAAGAAGCTGATGAACTGCCATGACTTTACTACCAGAGTAAAGACTGAGCTGGTTGAGAAACTGCATGAGATCACCGGTGGTCGTTTTGGCGGCTTCCAGTTCTATGATTCCGGTACCACTGCTGTAGAAGCTGGTTTGCGCTGCGCACGTGCGGCTACCGGCAAGCAGGAGTTTATCTCTTTCTGGAGAGATTTCCATGGTAAGACTTACGGCGCTAACTCTCTTGCAGTAGTTGGTCCTGATACTCATATGAGAGCTCCCGGCTTCATGCTGGCTCCCAGACCCAATCCTTATCGTGACTTCTTTGGCAGAACACCCGAAGAGGCTTGGAAGGATTCTTCACCTTACATTAGAATGATCGAAGGTATCTTGGACAATGAATGTGCTAACGGTGGTAAGAATGTGGCTGCTATCGTTCTTGAGCCGATCCAGGGTTGGGGCGGATCTATCATTCCTCCCGCAGACTTCATTCCTGCACTGCGTGCTCTGTGTGATAAGAGGGGCATCCTGCTGTTCGCAGACGAAGTTCTGAACTGTATGGCAAGAACCGGTAAGTATCTGGCTATGGATCACTGGAATGTAACTGCTGATATCACTACTCTCGGTAAGGGCTTTGGTAACGGATTCCCTGTAACTGCTCTGGCAGTTTCTAAGGATCTGGCTCCCGCTATTGAGAAGATTTCTGCTTCCTCCAGCTACGGCGGCAACCCGATGGCTTGTATCGCAGCTCTTGAGTCTATCAAGGTAATCGAGGAAGAGGGTCTGAACGAGCGTTCTGCACACCTTGGAGAGATTATGCTGAAGAGAATGCAGGAGATGATGGAGAAGCATCCTATCATCGGCGATGTTCGTGCAATCGGTTGTCTCCAGGCTATCGAGATCGTAAAGGATCGCACTACCAAGGAGCCTTTCGCAGAGGCAGGTCAGATGATCTACCAGAAGGCATTCGAAAAGGGTCTGGCTTGGGTACCTTCAGGTCATATCTTACGTATGTCTCCGCCTATGATCCTGGACGACGAAGTTGCGCTTAAGGGTCTGGATATCATCGAAGAGGCAGTTGCTGAGACTGAGAAGCACTTCGGTTATTAAGAAGCAGCGTCGGCAATGGTGCTGATGCTACATTGTGAATAAAGCAGGCAGGGGCTATTACAGAATTGCAGTTCTGCAATAGCCCTTACTAATGTAAAGGCTGCCTTTTGTAAGGCGGCGTTTTGTGAAAAAAGAAAGGACAAACGACCATGAAAACTGTTAAATTTGGTTTGATCGGCTGCGGACTGATGGCAAGAGAATTTGCTTCTGCAGCTGCCCGCTGGTGTCACTTGACAGAAGATATTCCCAAGCCTGAAATCGTGGGTATTTGCTCTGTTGCTCCCAAGGAGATGGAATGGTTCCAGAAGAATTTCCCTGAGATCAAGTATGCAGTATCAGATTATAAGGAGCTTTTGAATAAAGAGGATATTGATGCGATCTATTGTGCAGTTCCTCACAACCTTCATGAGCAGTTCTATATCGATATCATTAAGAGTGGTAAGGCTCTTCTTGGCGAAAAGCCTTTCGGTATCGATAAGAAGGCAAATGAAAACATTATGAAAGCTATCAAAGAAAACCCGGATACTTTCGTTCGTTGCTGTAGTGAGTTCCCTTACTATCCTGCAATGCAGACCATGATCAACTGGTATAACGAAGGCAAGTTCGGTAAGGTTCTGGAGATCCACTGTGGATTTAATCACTGCAGTGATATGGATGTGAACAAGCCTATCAACTGGAAACGTATGGTGAAGTTCAATGGTGAGTACGGCTGCCTGGGCGATCTTGGTATCCACACCCAGCATGTGCCTTTCCGTCTTGGTTTCAAACCGAAGACTGTGAGAGCACATTTCAGTAACATCGTGAAAGAACGTCCGGATGGCAAGGGTGGCACCGCAGTTTGTGATACTTTTGATAACTGTACCATTTTCTGTACTACCTTAAATGCTGACGGGGATGAAATTCCTATGACTTTAGAAACCAAGCGTATGTGTCCCGGTTCTACCAACCGTTGGTTCTTCGAAATCTACGGCATGGATTGCAGCGCTCGTTTCTCCAGTGACGATGCTAACGCATTTTACTATACCTCTTCTTGGGGGAAAGAGCAGTCCTGGAACCGTATCATCATCGGTTACAAGCCTATGATCCCTACCATCACGGGACCTATCTTTGAGTTTGGATTTACTGATGCCATTCAGCAGCAGATCGCTGCATTCATGCTGGAGTATTCCGGTGTGGAAGTGCCTTTCGGACTCTTTAGACCGGAGGAGACAGAACTGTCTCATACGCTGGCAACGGCAGCTCTTAAGTCCTTCTATAATAAGACGGTTGAAGTTATCGAGTAATTTGGTGTGGATTTTTACAATTGTCAATAACAAATATTTGGTATACATGTTGAAAGTAGCTGCAAGGTTTAGATCTTGCGGCTACTTTTAATTTGTGACAGGGGGAGCATGAAAATTTGGAAAAGGGGTGTATATGTATTGACATGGTAGGGGATTCGTGATATGATTCAATTATAACAAAAGCGTAAATAATTAAGAACAAAACGAAATTAAAAACGTTATATAAATTACAATAATGTAAATAAAGGAGAAAATGATTATGAGCAAATTGTATGCAGGTTTTGGCTGTGTGAATGTGACGCCCATGATGGGAATCGGCATTGTCGGGTATTTTAAACCACGTTTTGCTGAAGGCGTACTTGATGATCTGGAGATTAATGCACTGGCACTTTCTTGTGGAGAGGACAAAGTTGTATTGTTGAGCATGGATCACTTAGGTATTAACAGAGATATTATCGCAGAGTACAGGAAGCATATTGCAGAGGTTACAGGACTTCCTTTAGAAGCTATTTATATTCATGAGACCCATACTCACACCGGTCCTGAATTGAAGTTGAATTCTGAGGATGAGTTGGAGAAAGAATATTACCATATGGTATACCGCAAGATGGCAGATGCAGCTAGGTTCGCTTTAGATGATCTAAAGCCGGCTAAAATGGGTTGGGGTATCGGTCAGGCTCCCAATGTGGCCTTTGTTCGTCGTTTCCGCATGAAAGATGGAAGCATCAAAACCAATCCCGGTGTCAACAATCCGGATATTCTTGAACCGATCGGTGATGTGGATGAAAGGGTCAGTGTATTACGTTTTGATCGTGAAGGTGCAGAGAGTCTTGTGTTGGTGAATTTTGCAAACCATCCTGATGTAGTGGGTGGCAGTAAGATTTCAGCAGACTGGCCCGGTTTCCTTCGTAGAACTGTTGAGGATGCACTGGATAATACCAAATGTATCTTCTTTAACGGTGCGCAGGGAGATGTGAATCATGTCAATGTACATCCTACAGGTGGTTATTTAAATGATACATTTAATGATTTTGACGATGTATCCAGAGGATATGGTCATTCCAGGTACATAGGACGTGTAGTAGCAGCCGGTGTGATGCAGGTTTATGATAAAGTGAAATATGTTGATGTAGACTCTATCAAATTTGCACAGCGCACCATACATGTGGCTTCCAATATGCCTAAGCCGGAAGATATGCCTGAGGCACATCGCATTAATGATCTTCATAATGCAGGCAAGGATGCTGAGCTTCCTTATTCCGGTATGATGCTGACCACAATAGTAGCTGAGGCAGGACGCATGGTTCGTCTGGAACATGGTCCGGAAGCGTTTGATATGGAACTAAGTGCAATTGCCATCGGTGATGTGGTAATGATAGGAATTCCCGGTGAACCGTTTACAGGAATTGGTCGGGGATTAAAAGATTCAGCAGAGTGGGAATTGGTAATTCCTACATGCTGTACCAACGGATATCAGGGTTACTTCCCTATGAAGGAAGCTTACGATGAGGGTGGTTATGAAGCAAGAAGCTCATCCTTCCGTGCAGGAGTGGCTGAACAGATTATTGAAGAGGGTAAAGAATTGATGAAAGCCCTTCGCTAAAGGAGGTAAAATCTATGGTTGCAATTATTAATGCAGTATTGGTCATGCGTGACCATCTGATTCCTGATGCAGTGCTGTTGATGGAAGATGGTAAGATCGCAGGTTTCGGTGAGAAACGTAATTTTGCGGTACCCGAAGGCTGTGAGATCATCGATGCAGAAGGCGCTTTTGTAGGTCCCGGCTTTGTGGATATCCATACCCATTCTGATGGGAAGGTATTTTTCCAAGAGGATCCTGTTACTGCGTCCCAGCATCATTTGAAGCATGGAACTACCACGCTTCTGCCTGCTCTTTATTACAGCATGAACACCGAGGGCTATGTAGAAGCCATCGGCATCCTACGGGAAGCTATGAAGAAGAAAGAATGTGCCAACATCGGTGGCCTTTACATGGAAGGTCCTTATCTGAATCCCAAGTTTGGCTGTGACAGAGAGTCCAATCCCTGGAAAGGTCCTGTAGACCGAGCCGCACATGGTCCGGTGATCGAGGCTGCCTGGGATCTGGCAAAAGTATGGGCACTTGCACCGGAGCGAGACAATATCCTGGAGTTTGTAAAGGATGTAAAAGCCAAGAATCCGGCAGCGGTATTTTCTGTAGCCCACAGTGAAGCTGCTCCTCAGCAGATCGAAGCCTTGATGCCTTACGGGCTTCGTATCGGCACACATCATACCAACGCTACCGGAGATCGTCCCATGTATCCCGAGTGCCGTGGTGTCTGTGTGGATGAAGCAGTTAATTACAATAGAGAAATTTATGCAGAGCTGATCTGCGACAGCAGAGGTATCCATGTGGATCCCTACATGCTGCGACTGGTGCGTAAGATTAAGGGCGATGACCGCATCATCCTGATCTCTGACGCTTATGCCTGTGATGGTCCTATCCCTCCGGGATATGATGATGTATTTGACTTGAACTTTGACCATACCGGCGAGATCGCAGGCTCCAAGATGACCTTGGACATTGCCTGCCGGAACATGATGAAGCACACCGGTGCTTCTATCGTAAACGTGTTCCAATTTGCTTCCTACAACCCTGCCAGAGCCGTTGGCTTCTATGACCGTGGCGAGATCGCTGTGGGTATGAGAGCTGACCTGGTGATGGTTGACTATAATGTAAATGTTAAAAAAGTGATTCTGAAAGGAGAAATACAATGATGAAAGACTTTATCGTTGATCCCGCAACAAAATTTGACTTTATGCCTCATGATTTTGTGCCTTTTAAGGACAAAGAAGTATGCGAGCGCGTACGTAAGATGAGCGGCAAGGAATTGGAGCAGCGCGAGCCCTGGTGGCATCCGGAGTTCCAGGTTAAGGTTATGATGAACCCTCATCCCGTTCTGATCGCAACCCTGTTTTCCCGCTTAAAGGCTGCTTCTGAGGCAGGCAAGACCTTTACCATGATCCTTGGTAACCCGGAACCCGATACCTACATCCCTCTTGCACAGTTGATCAACTACTTCCAGGTTGACTGTTCCAAGGTACATCTGTTCGCAGAGGATGAGTGGGCTGACCAGGACGGCAATATCGCTCCGATCACCTATGAGGCAGGCTTCGCACATTCCATGATCAAGTATCTGTACTATCAGATCGATCCTAAGCTGCGTATGCCTATGGAGAATGTTCATTTCCCTACCAATGCTAACATTGCTGATTACTCCAAGATCATCAATGATATTTCCGAAGGTGGTGCAGACATCGCTTCTACCTCTCCCGGATGGGCAGGACATATGGCATTCGTAGATCCTATTCCTGAGTTCATCGGCAGTGGTGACATTGAAGAGTGGCTCAATCAGCCTGCACAGATCGTAAAACTGCATCCTATGACCATTATGCAGAACTCTTTAAACGGTACCTTCGGTCAGTCCGGTGATATCGCAAATGTTCCTCCTTGCGCAGCAACCATTGGACCTCTGGATGTAATGCGTGCAAAAGAGCGTATTGAAGTACATGCACTGGCAACTTGCGGTACCTTTTCTTCCTGGCAGAGAATGACCTCCCGTCTGTGTACACATGGACCGATTACTCCTTATCTGCCCAGCACTATGCTGCAGACTAAGAAGACTCAGGTTTACATCAGTGAAGAACTGGCTGCTCCTTTCGAGTGCTGGGAGAAGGTTGGATATTAAGCCGGCATAAACTTGCGGCGAAGGGACGCCCGAGGTGGGGAACAAAAACCGCCGACGGCCCAGCCCTTGTCCGGTTGCAGTTGCAAGGATATAAGAACTTCTAAGAGATTTTAAAAGGCTTTTCACGAAGTTAAGGGCAAAGCCCAAATCGTCAAACTCGCAGCGTTGCTGCTCAAACATGTGACGATTTGGGCTTTAACACTTCGCAAAAAGTCTTTTAAAATCTCTAAGAAGTTCTAATATCCTTGCAGATGTCAACCGGACAAGGGCTGGGCCGCCGGCGGTTTTGTTCCCCACCCGGGCTGTCTCGCGGCAAGTTTTTGTCGAGGGGATAAAAGTCTTATTATCGAGATAAGTCGTAGAGACAAAAAATAACTGCCCGAGCCTGAGAACTTGGCAGTTATTTTTTGTCAAACACATCAGCAAGGGGCACTTAGTACCACCTCTTTAGGCATAATATAGCATAGATTTGGAGAAGAGGCAAGAGGGTTTTATGGGTAGGACGTCGGTGAAAGCGGTGAATAGGTATATACAGAAGGCTTGTGATAGAATTAATTTTGTGATGCCGAAGGGGCGGAAGGCGAGGATTCAGGAGTGTGCGAAAAAAAGCGGGGATGAAGCAGAGGTATATCAGCACCTTTGGGAATACTTATGAAGTGCCAAGTCCGAGGGAACAGGAATTGATGGAGATGCTTCGAAAGACATGTAAGGCGCATGGGATATGGTGTGAGGCGAAGGAGTGTTTTGCGTATTTGCATGAATTTGAAGAGCGGGGTGGGTATGAACAAATGAGGTTATTCTGAAAGTTTTTTGTTCACAAAGTATTACGTGTATGGTACAATAGAGCATAGATAAAAATGCAAAGGAAAAGAGAAATGGAAGAATCAAATAAATACATCCGTGCGCTGAAAGCCGCATTTCCCCATACGATTCCCATTTTTGCCGGGTTCTGGTTTTTGGGTCTGACCTATGGTATTTATATGAATGTATCAGGATTTGGTTTTTGGTACCCTTGCTTAATGAGTCTGACAATTTTTGCGGGCTCTGTGGAATTTGTGACAGTTAACTTATTGTTAGGTGCTTTTAATCCGCTGCAGGCTTTGGCTATGACGCTGATGATCAATGCAAGGCATCTGTTTTACGGCATCTCCATGCTGGACAAGTATAAGGGAACCGGTTTCAAAAAGTTTTACCTGATCTTCGGAATGTGTGACGAGAGCTTTTCCATTAACTATACTGCCAAGATTCCGGAGGATGTGGACAAGGGTTGGTTTATGTTCTTTGTGACGCTGCTCAATCATTTTTACTGGTTTTTCGGAGCGACGCTGGGCGGGCTGTTTGGGTCTTTGATTGAGTTTAATACAGAGGGACTAGACTTTGTCATGACGGCTATGTTCGTTGTGATATTTATGGAGCAGTGGCTGAAGGACAAGTCACATACCAGTGCGATTCTGGGGCTTGGGCTTTCACTGCTTTGTCTGCTTGCTTTTGGGGCAGATGGTTTTATCATTCCGGCTATGGTAGCCATTCTCGGTGTGCTGACATTGCTTAAGAAACCTATTGAGAGAGGCGGTGATATGGCATGACTTTGACACAGCAGATTATTACGATTGTGATGGTGATCATCGGAACGATGCTCACGCGGTTCCTGCCTTTTCTGTTGTTTCCGGCAGGGAAGCCTACGCCGAAGTATATTCAGTATCTTGGAAAAGTGCTGCCTGGGGCAGTGTTTGGGCTGTTGGTAGTGTACTGTTTGAAGAATGTAAGTGTGTTTGAGGGGAGCAGAGGGATACCGGAAATAATCAGTATTGCAGCAGTTGTTGTGCTGCATAGATGGAAGCGGCAGATGCTTCTGTCCATTGCGGGCGGTACGATTCTGTATATGGTGCTGGTGCAGCTGGTGTTTTGAGGAAATATTTGCAGGATAACTGTGAATACTGCCTTGCTTTTTTTACTATAGTGTGTTATTATTTTAACGATAGATACGGTGCATAAGCGCCTTTTTGTGATGTACATAAAAAGAAATGAAAGTAGAAGAATGCCTAAGGGCAGAAAGGACTAAAAGAAAATGAACAAGAGTTTTGATGAAATCGTCTCAAAAGTCAAAGAGTGCGGCAAGAAGACGGTAGCAGTAGCTGCTGCGCAGGATGAGGCGGTGCTGGAGGCTGTAAAGGAAGCGAAGGCAAGAGGCATTGCAGATGCCA
>JAZQGM010000106.1:0-2533 GCA_045540075.1 Acetatifactor sp.
TCGCAATACGCTTCCGTTTTCCGATAGTGAACGCTATCATCCTATGCGTGCAAATTACAGACTTGACAGTCCGCAAATGTGCATGCCAAAAACACTTTGCAAAGAATTTAAATTAATCGGGGAACAAAATGGAAAGAGGATTGAACTCTTGAATGTTTCTAACAATAGAAAACGTTCTTATCATTTAAACGTAAACCAATGCTTTGACAAGCTGATATTGATTCCTATAAGCAACTGGGGCGACAGCGACCTTACACCTATCGTTTCTTTTGATTTTAACTAATTTTAGTAGAAAGCTTCCTGTATAATATAAAGTGTAAAGGGAGTTGACGCAAAAAGATACCTCAAGTAAATTTAGATTATTACTGACCTGGCAGTTGGTAAAATCTAAAGAATACAAGAGGTACCCTAACATGAATGGTAAAACAAAAACAAACAAAAATCAAGTCAATTCTATCATCAATTTACAGGAACGGGAGGAGCTGGTAAGAAAAGCCAATAAAATATTAGATGAATTAAAATCATCTACATGGCGCGACCTTGAAGTAGGTGGTAAGTTCACCAAGAATGACAAGCTCTCATTCATCTCTGATGACATGCTTATTGTAGGATGTGATATCGGCAGTGAGACACATTATGCCAGAGCAATCGATACAAGAGGCAGGGAGCTTAGCCGAAAGGTGCTTGAATTTAATAATGATGCCGAAGGATTTCAGAAAGCCAAAGACTGGTCTGTGGATCTGGCGGCTGTACATGGGAAGAAGCAGATTGTATTGGGCCTCGAGCCTACCGGACATTACTGGTTCTGCCTGGCAGCATGGATGGTTTCCAATGGGATTAGTGTGGTACAGGTAAATCCTTATGCGGTAAAACAGACCAAGGAAGTGGAGGATAACAGCCAGCTGAAGGATGATAGAAAAGATCCAAAGCTTATCGCGAATCTTGTGAAAGACGGTAATTACGGCATGCCGTATCTGCCGGAGGGTGTATATGCGGATCTGCGCAGGCTCTCCATGTTCCGGGATCAGCTTAGCGAAGATCGGATCCGTAACATGAACCGTCTGCACCGGGAAATGAAGATATACTTTCCTGAATATAAGGACGCTTTTGGGAAAGTAGACGGAGCATTCTGCATGGAGATACTGAAGGTAGCACCGTTTCCGGCGGATATTATCCGCCTGGGGGCAGAGGGAATCCGGGAGATCTGGCATGTAGCGAAGCTGAGAGGCCGTGGTTACAATAGGGCATTGGAAATCGTAAGGTATGCGGAATCAAGTGTTGGTCTGAAGGAAGGCTGTACAGCCGGGAAAGAGGCTGTGAAATGGTTTGCCGAAAAGATCCTTGAACTGGATGAGAAACAGGAAGAAATAGAGAAGCAGC
Organism: Acetatifactor sp.; assembly: GCA_045540075.1. Classification (GTDB taxonomy): domain Bacteria; phylum Bacillota; class Clostridia; order Lachnospirales; family Lachnospiraceae; genus Acetatifactor. The sequence goes on from JAZQGM010000106.1 coordinate 1,381, forward strand.
TTTGGAGTAAGTGCAGAGAGATCCCGCATGCGGAGAATGTTTTGGAGATTTCCGGGATCGGAGAACATATCTTATCCGGTATTCTGGCAGAAATGGGAGATGTAAGCCGCTTTGATGATGAAAAGGAAATCCAGAAGCTGAGTGGACTTAGTCTGGTAAGATGCAGCTCCGGCAAGCATAAGGGAGAGACCAGGATCAGTCACAGAGGACGTAAGAGACTGAGATACTGGCTGTTTCAGGCAGCCCGGTCAGCGGTGGCCCATGCAGAGGAATTTAAGGAACTGCATGTATATTACACGACAAGGCCGGATAATCCGCTCAAAAAGATGCAGTCGCTGATTGTGATAGCCTGCAAGATACTGCGTGTGATCTTTACGATCCTGCGGACCGGCAGACGTTATGATCCGGAGAAAATGCTGAAAGACATCCGACGTCCGGTAAAGGAACAGGTAAGTGCGGCATAATCCGTAAAAAGCAGACCGTATTACTATTCCAGGGCCTTGCCGGGAATCAGAATACTCTGGAGTCGGGCAGGGTTCTGGAAAGGAATCTGAAAAGGATGCATCTGCCAAAAGCAATGCATCAGCAACAAGACCAACGTAGGAAACATAGCGGAGCGTCCACTGAAAAACAGTGCTGTGTGATACCGAAGAAGGTCAGTAAATAATCAAATAAAAACAAGAGCTGTAGCTGGCAGGAGTTCTCTCCGTGGGGCATGACCCCGTTAGAAAGCTTGGCTGGCACTCAGTGTATGAGCAGGTGGGACGAAGGAAGTTGGGACACGATCCCTTTAGACACGGAAGGTTCACCATCATAGTTGAACAGAGGGAAAATAGCCTTTATATTCATCAACCAAAGGATGCTTTATAAAGTATACCCATTTTCAACTATTCTGTACATGATACCATGACTGTTCATCACTTCTGGCCTTGTTTTTGAGGTAACTAATTAATAAAAAAGCCCGAAAAATCAATGATTTAGGGCTTGACATTATAGGAAGGAGCATATGATGAAAGAATATATAAGTCATCATATGAAAGGGTTTTATGAATAAAACTGCGGCAAGATTACAAGGAGTATATAATTTTAGACATTTAATCAAGCAACTGGTTGAAAAAGACATTAAATTAAAGTATAGAAGAAGTTTTCTTGG
>JAZQGM010000107.1:0-2821 GCA_045540075.1 Acetatifactor sp.
GCGGCACGCTCTCGCTCCGTGAAAAACGCAGCGGTACTAGGGCTCGAAAGTACCGAGCCCAAGGACCGACGTTTTTCAAGGGCCTTTATACGGACCATGCCTGCCCGGTGGCAATTTTGTCCGGACCTCTCCCACGGTGGCTGCGCCGGAACTTGGTGACATATTTTCAAGATATACATATATTAGAATAAGGTATTTTGATGAGGAAAATGAGAATGCGTAAGGTATTGTGGGATATGGAAGCAGGGGAAAGAAAGCGCATTGTGGAAATAGACTGTAATAGTAGTCTGAAAAGGCGGCTTATGGAGCTTGGTTTTGTAAAAGATGGGGAAGTTTTGTGTGTGGGTGAAAGTCCGTTTAAGGATCCGAAAGCTTATGAGGTTCGTGGAATCGTGGTTGCTTTGCGGGGGATAGAAGGGAAACAGATTTGGGTGGAGGATGATTATGGGATTGACAGTGAAATCAACGGGGTTTAAAACGTGTGATAATGGGCTTTTTCTGCAAAAAAGGACACCCCAGGATAAGGTCATTGCAGTGGCAGGAAATCCCAATGTAGGGAAAAGTACTCTGTTTAATGCTTTGACCGGTTTAAAACAGCATACGGGGAATTGGGCAGGCAAGACGATCTCCAGTGCCCAAGGGTATTGCAAGAGTGACAATTATTCTTATGTACTTGTGGATATTCCGGGGACCTGTTCCCTGGTTCCCCACTCTGCGGAAGAAGAAGTTGCCAGTGATTTTCTGTGCTTTGGGGAAACGGACGGTGTGGTGGTGGTCTGCGACGCAACCTGTCTGGAACGGGGGATGAATCTGTTGCTTCAGGTGCTTACCCTTACTTCACGGGTGGTTTTGTGTCTAAATTTGATGGATGAGGCAGCACGCAGGAATATCCACGTGGACCTTAACAAACTGGAACAGATTCTGGGAATTCCGGTGATCGGAACTGTGGCACATAGTCCACAGGCGCGTCACGACTTTTTGAATGCATTAGACCAAATGATGGCCTCTCGAGACAGCTCATTTATCGAGGATACGGGTTACGGAGGCTGTGGCTTTTGTCAATGCTGCCCCATGATAAATCAAGGATCTGCCAGCCCTCCAAAGCTTCAGCACCTCTCTTACGAAGTAGCTGTAGAAGAAGCTTTGGATATGGTGGAAGAAGGGTTGCGCGAGTATCTGCCTGCTAATGCCGGACTTCGGTGGCTTAGCCTGATGCTTTTGGAAAAATGCTATCCTTTTACAACGGGGCAGCCTCTTCCAGCCGTTTTTTCCACAACTTCTGAAAAATTGCAGGAGCTCTATGACAAGGGTTGGGAGATTCTTAAAAAAAGTGGTTATACCTCAGATACTTTTTCTGATATGGTCATCACACAGACAGCCCATAAGGCTGCAGAAATCTGTGCCAAGTGCTGCACACGTACCACCACTTCGGCGCACACTTCCACGGACAGACGACTGGATAAACTTCTGACCAGTCCTCTCACAGGGTATCCGATCATGATTGTCTTTTTACTGTTTCTGTTCTGGATCACCATTGTGGGAGCCAATTATCCTTCACAGCTTTTATCATGGGTATTTGGACGGGGCGAGGAAATGTTGAATGAATTGCTGGTATTTTGCAGAATGCCTTACTGGTTGCGGGAAGCTTTGGTTTACGGGGTCTTTCGCACCGTTGGCTGGGTGGTTTCTGTGATGTTGCCTCCTATGATGATCTTTTTTCCAATTTTTACCCTTTTAGAGGATGCGGGATATCTGCCACGAATCGCTTACAATCTGGATTACTGTTTTCAGAAATGCCATTCCTGCGGCAAACAGGCTTTGACCATGTCCATGGGATTTGGATGTAACGCTGCCGGTGTGGTGGGCTGCCGTATCATTGATTCTCCCAGAGAACGCCTGATTGCCATATTGACCAACTCCTTTGTCCCCTGTAACGGACGGTTTCCTATGTTGATCGCAATGATCAGTATGTTCCTTCTGCCGGTATCCTCCTCCTTACTGGGCGCGTTGTGCCTGACTGTCCTGATCCTACTTGGGATTCTGATAACCTTTGTAAGCTCTGCCCTACTGTCCTCTACTGCTTTAAAAGGTCTTCCCTCCTCTTTCGTGTTGGAGCTTCCGCCTTTTAGACGCCCCAAGATCGGCAGTGTCATCGTGCACTCTCTGACAGACCGGGTATCCTTCCTCTTAGGCAGAGCCTTGCTCACTGCTGCCCCGGCGGGATTACTACTCTTTATCATGGCGAATGTAAACTGGAATGGCACGTCCCTTTTAACGCTCTTCTCCGGCATGCTGGATCCCTTTGCCCGTCTTTTGGGACTGGATGGTGTGATCCTGATGGCCTTTATCCTGGGGCTTCCTGCCAATGAGATTGTGCTGCCAATTATCCTCATGGCATATGCCAGCCAAGGTAGCCTGCAGCAATTGTCAGGGTATTCAGAAATAAGGGCAATGCTGGTGGCCAACGGCTGGACCTGGCAGACGGCTGTCAGCACCTGCCTATTCTCACTGATGCACTGGCCCTGCGCCACCACCCTTTTGACCATACGCAAAGAAAGCGGCAGCATGAAATGGACACTGTTGTCCATCCTGCTACCACTTGCATGGGGGGTATTGCTTTGTATGGTGTTTACTGCTATCGCAGCATAATGTCTTAAAATTGTGTCGAATGAATGTTGCCAATCGAGTAGGAGGCGGTGTCTAGCCGCCGTCCTCTCACACCACCGTGCGTACCGTTCGGTACACGGCGGTTTCAATAGTTGACGTGCATAGACTGATATGCTGTGGAGAGATCATAAAATCCCCAGTTTATCAGTCTTTC
>JAZQGM010000108.1:0-5123 GCA_045540075.1 Acetatifactor sp.
TTAAGAATCCCAGTATCCTGTTCTTTGACGAAGCCACAGCCTCTGTAGACTCGGAGACTGAGGGCCTGATCCAGGATGCCATTGAACGTCTGATCCATGGAAGAACCACACTGTTGATCGCCCATCACTTATCTACACTGAGAAAAGCCAACAAGATCATCGTGGTAGACAAGGGAGAGATTATCGAAATGGGTTCACCTGAGGAGCTGATGGCTCTAAAAGGCAAGTATTATAAGCTGATCCAGATTCAGACAATGTCTGACCAGACTCGCAAAATGAAAGAGGAAGAGAGGTTTGACTAATGGCACGCTTGTACATAGAACATGACATGGCACGTTTTACGTCCAAGGATATCACACATGTAGACATGGAATTATATGATGGCCGTAAATTCAATAACCTGGAACCACGCCGCCTTTTCCCCTTCTCCGGCCTTGAAAAATACATCACACTACTGGACGAAGAGGGCATTGAAAGAGCCATCATAAGGGACATCAGAACATTACCACCCACAGAGCGCAGCACCATCAAAAACTGCCTTAGGGAATACTACCTGATTCCCAAAGTAACCAAAATCCATGAATGCAAAGAAAAATTCGGCGTCTTATCCATAGATGTAGACACAGACCGTGGCCACGCCACCATAGAGATCAGAAACATACTCCACGGCCTAAAACTACTTTACGGAACCCGCGTCCTACTAAGAGACAGCAACGATAACCGCTACGAAATCCCTGACCTGACCCGCTTAGACAAACGTAGCCGCCAGCTCATCGATTCTTTTCTATAAAATAAGACAACAGTTCAGCCGGCGCATAACTTATTGACGTTGGCTGAACTGCCATAACATAAAAACAAGGGGGTCCTTAACATGAAACTTATCCTAGCAATCGTAAACAATGATGACAGCGCCAGAGTATCCTCAGCCCTGACAGAAGCCGGCTTCGGCGTCACCAGACTAACAACCAGCGGCGGTTTCCTCATGGTAGGCAACACCACACTTCTGATCGGAACAGAAGACGAAACCACCCAAACTGCCATCTCCATCCTAAAACAACACTGCACCACCCGCAAACAAGTCGCCACCCCCACCTCATCCTTCGGAATGGGCCTAAACCACATGAGCCTCCAAGAAGAAGTCCAGGTAGGCGGCGCCACCATCTTCGTCCTAGACGTAGCCCACATGGAAAAAATCTAATTCACCAGTTCAGCCAGAGATGATAAGAGGGTGAAAATCGTGCTCGCACGAATTTTCACCCTCTTGCCATCTCTGAGGGAACACCCGTTTATGAGCAAAGGTAGCCGCGTTAGCGGCGGAGAGCGCCGTAGGAGCGGCTTTGCGAATGGGAGCGGCTGAACGTCACTAGGGCAATTGAATGCCCCACACGCGACTGAACGTCACTAGGGCGTCACAACTGTTCCTATATTTTTAAATTTTTTACAGAAAAGTCCTTGATTTTTCATACAGTGTCTAGTATAGTAAAATAGAGTGTTTAGCAAAAGAAGGATTGTCGGCCCCCCTATGTGCCGGCAAATGGAGGATAAAATGGCTGAGTTAGTGAACGTGGCAGTGGATGCCATGGGTGGAGATAACGCCCCGGCAGAAATCGTCAAGGGTGCTGTGGAAGCAGTAAAACAGGATAAAAGAGTAAAAGTATACCTTGTAGGCCAGGAACAGATCATCAAAGAAGAACTTCAGAAATATACATTCGATGCAGAACGCCTGGAGATCGTACATGCACAGGAAGTCATTGAGACTGCGGAACCTCCCGTTATGGCTATCCGCAAGAAAAAAGATTCTTCCATAGTGAAAGCAATGAACTTGGTCAAGGAAGGCACCTGTGATGCTTTCGTATCAGCAGGAAGCTCCGGCGCAGTATTGGTAGGCGGACAGGTGATCATCGGAAGAATCAAAGGTATCGAGAGACCGCCACTTGCTCCCCTTCTTCCCACAGAAAAAGGAGTAAGCCTCTTAATCGACTGTGGAGCCAACGTGGATGCCAGACCCTCTCATTTGGTACAGTTTGCCAAGATGGGAAGCATCTACATGGAGAATGTAGTAGGTGTAAAGAATCCCAGAGTGGCCATCCTGAATATCGGTGCAGAGGAAGAGAAGGGGAATGCCCTGGTAAAAGAGACCTTCCCATTGCTTCGGGAATGTGATGACATCAACTTCATCGGAAGTATTGAAGCCAGAGAGATTCCTTCCGGATATGCGGACGTGATCGTGTGTGAAGCATTTGCCGGTAATGTGGCACTTAAGCTGTATGAAGGAGTGGCTGCTACTTTATTGAAGGAAGTGAAAGCAGGACTTATGACTTCCCTTCGAAGTAAGATCGGCGCCATACTGATTAAGCCTGCCCTGAAGAAGACACTGAAGCGTTTTCAGGTAGAGGAACACGGCGGGGCACCGCTCCTTGGATTAAACGGTCTGGTAGTCAAGACCCATGGCAGCAGTAAGGCTGTAGAGATTAAGAATTCTATCCTGCAATGCATCGCATTTAAGGAACAGAAGATAAATGACCAAATCAAAGAAAAAATTTGCGTAGAAGCTAAGAAAGAAGGAAACGGTAATGGTATTTGAGAAGTTGAAAAAAGTTATCGCAGAGGTATTGAGCGTAGATCCCGATGAGATTACAATGGACACCACTTTTATGGATGATCTGGGTGCTGACTCTCTGGATGTATTTCAGATTATTATGGGTATCGAGGAAGAATTTGATATCGAAGTTCCGGCTGAAGAGGCAGAGAATATTACTACAGTTGAGGAAGCTGTAGAGTTGATCAATAATGCTATCAACTAGATAATGATACCAAAGTATTCCGGAATGGCTGCATTCTGGAATACTTTTTTTGGAGAGGCGCAAGATGGTGGAAGGATATACATTGCAGATGTTGGAGGAAAGGATCGGTTATCGATTTAGGGACATTGGACTTTTGAAGCAGGCACTGACCCACAGCTCCTATACCAACGAGCAGAAAATCAATAAACAAAAACATTATGAGAGACTGGAATTTCTCGGGGATGCTGTGCTGGAGCTGGTTTCCAGTGAATTTATATTCCATACCCATCCGGATATGCCGGAAGGAGAAATGACCAAGACTAGGGCATCTATGGTGTGTGAACCGTCACTGGCTTTCTGTGCCGGAGATTTGGAGCTGGGGCAGTTTTTACTCCTTGGCAAAGGGGAAGAGAGCACCGGCGGACGTAAGCGGGATTCTATTACTTCTGATGTGATGGAAGCTGTGATCGGTGCAATTTTTCTGGATGGAGGCATGGAGCCGGCCAAAGCATTTATTAACCGGTTTGTTTTGTCAGATTTGGAAGATAAGCAGTTGTTTTACGACAGTAAGACCAATCTGCAGGAACTGGTACAGGGGACATTGAAGCAAGAGATCCAATATAAGCCGGTGGGGGAATACGGGCCGGAACATGATAAGACCTTTATGGTGGAAGTGCATATTAACGGTGAGATAGTGGGGACCGGAGAGGGCCGCACGAAGAAGGCTGCCGAACAGAAGGCGGCATATGAAGCGTTGCTGGAGCTTAAGAAGCGAGGTATGCGTTAGGAGGACACATGTATTTAAAAAGTATCGAAGTACAAGGTTTTAAATCCTTTGCCAATAAGATTGTATTTCAATTTCATAATGAAATCACCGGTATCGTAGGTCCTAACGGGAGCGGTAAGAGTAATGTTGCGGATGCTGTTCGCTGGGTGCTTGGTGAACAGAGGATCAAGCAGCTTCGAGGTTCCAGTATGCAGGATGTCATTTTCTCGGGAACAGAGACACGTAAGCCCTTAAGCTACGCTTATGTGGCAATTACGCTGGATAACAGTGACCATCAGCTGGCTATTGATTTTGATGAAGTCACTGTGGCCAGAAGAATCTACCGTTCCGGAGAAAGTGAATATCTGATCAATGGCAGTATCTGTAGATTGCGTGATATCAATGAGCTGTTCTATGATACTGGTATCGGTAAGGAAGGGTATTCCATTATCGGTCAGGGGCAGATTGATAAGATCTTAAGCGGTAAGCCGGAGGAGCGTCGTGAGCTCTTTGACGAGGCGGCCGGTATCGTGAAGTTCAAGCGGCGCAAAGTAGCTGCCCAGAATAAATTGGAAAATGAGAAGCAGAATCTGGTGCGTGTCAGTGACATCTTATCAGAGCTGGAGAAGCAGGTAGCGCCTTTGGAGCGTCAGGCGGAGGTCGCAAAGATCTACTTAAAGAAGAAGGAAGCTTTAAAGACACTGGATGTGAATGTGTTTTTGCTGGAGAATAACCGGTTAAGGGAGCAGCTGCGTTCCATAGAAGAAAAGTATGAGCTGGCCGGCCGTGAATTGTCTGAGACCACGTTAAAATACGATGGTATCAAGGCGGAATATGAACGCGTCCAGGCTGAAATGGAAGAACTTGACAAGACCATTGAAGAAGCCAGGAATAGTGTGAGTATGAGTGGACTTCTTAAGGGAAAGCTGGAAGGTCAGATCAATGTCTTGAAGGAACAGATCAATTCTGCCCATGGAAGCGAAAGTCACTTGAGTGGCCGTAAGGAGAGTGTGACGGCTGAGCTTGCTTCCAGGGAAAAGGAGAAAGCCAACATCCTTAACAAGAAGGAAGAGATTGATGAGCAGGTAAGGGAACTGGAACAGTTAAGAGACCAGGCTTTAGAAGCATATCAGGTCCTGCAGGAGCGTATGGAAGCCATCAGCAGTGAGATGGAAGCCGGTAAAAATACCATTATTGAAGAGTTGAATCGCAGGGCTACCATCAAGTCCAAAATGGGACGTTTTGATACCATGATGGAGCAGGCCAATATTCGCAGGGCAGAACTGAATTCCAGGCTGCTACGTGCCAAATCCGATGAAGCGGCCAGAGAAGAAGGGATCCGCCAGATGGAGGAAGCTTTTCGGGTGGTGACAGAGGAACTTTCTAAGCTTACTGCTAAGGAGAAGGAGACAGAGGCGAAAGTACAGTCATTTCGGGAGACACTGGTAGAGAAAGACAATACTTTGCGCCAGACACAGAACCGGTATCATCAGGAGATGTCCAGAAGAGATGCACTGGTGAATATGACGGAGCGCTACGAAGGTTACGGCGGCAGTATCAAGAAGGTCATGGAG
>JAZQGM010000109.1:0-37654 GCA_045540075.1 Acetatifactor sp.
GTAACCCTCGTCATATTGTCATCCATCAATTTATCACCTTTTCCTCTATTTTCACCTCAAACAAGATAAATTCCTAATTTATATATTACCACAAAAATAGGCTATTGAAAATATCCAATGTCAGTTATTCTGTTTGAGAAACGTTTTCTGCTCTATGTAATAAAAAAGGACATAAAAAGACCTCATAGAGATTTTATTCTCTACAAGGTCTTATATCAATTACTTATTATTCAAATAAGCCTGCGCTGCTGCCAACCGTGCAATAGGCACACGGAAAGGTGAGCAGGATACATAGTTCAGGCCTACCTTATGGCAGAACTCAACGGAAGAAGGATCTCCGCCGTGCTCACCACAGATACCAAGCTTGATCTCAGGACGGGTCTTACGTCCTTTCTCAGCTGCCATCTGCACTAACTGGCCAACACCGGTCTGATCCAGTCTTGCAAAAGGATCGGATTCGAAGATCTTAGCCTGATAGTAGGAATCTAAGAACTTGCCGGCATCATCACGGGAGAAGCCGAAGGTCATCTGGGTCAGGTCGTTGGTACCGAAGGAGAAGAACTCAGCTTCTTCTGCGATAGCGTCAGCGGTCAGAGCTGCACGAGGAATCTCGATCATGGTACCGATCTGGTACTTGATGTCGGAATTCTTCTCAGCCTTAACAGCTTCAGCCACTTCTACAACAACATCCTTCACATATTTCAGCTCTTTCTTCTCTCCTACCAGAGGAATCATGATCTCGGGAACGATATCGTAACCCTTCTCATTCTTCACTTCGATAGCAGCTTCCATAACGGCTCTTGTCTGCATCTTAGCAATCTCAGGATAGGTAACAGCAAGACGACATCCTCTGTGACCCATCATAGGGTTGAACTCGTGAAGAGCGTCACATTTAGCCTTAGCTTCAGCAACGGTGATACCCATATCATCTGCCAGGGCCTTGATGTCCTCTTCCTCAGTAGGAACAAACTCATGGAGAGGCGGATCCAGGTAACGAACGGTCATAGGTCTTCCCTCAAGAGCCTCATACATAGCCTTGAAGTCAGCCTTCTGGAACTCACCGATAGCCTTCAGAGCTTCTTCTCTTGCTTCAACAGTATCGGACAGGATCATTCTTCTGAACTTAGGAATTCTGTCCTCACCGAAGAACATATGCTCGGTACGGCACAGACCGATACCTTCAGCACCCAGCTTCACAGCGTTAGCTGTATCTGCAGGAGTATCAGCGTTGGTACGAACCTTCAGGGTTCTGAACTGGTCAGCCCAGCCCATGATACGGCCGAAGTTACCGCCTACAGAAGCTTCAACAGTCTTGATGTCGCCCTTGTAGATCTTACCGGTAGTACCATCTAAGGAAATGTAGTCACCCTCATGGAACTCATATCCGCCAAGTGAGAATACCTTTGCTTCTTCATCAATCTTAATCTCGCCACAGCCGGATACACAGCAAGTACCCATACCACGTGCAACTACTGCTGCGTGAGAAGTCATACCACCACGAACGGTCAGGATACCTTCAGCTGCGTGCATACCCTCGATATCCTCAGGAGAAGTCTCCAGACGAACCAGAATAACTCTTTCGCCACGGCCGCCCTTACCTGCTGCCTTAGCGTCATCTGCGGTAAAGTAAACCTTACCTGCTGCTGCACCGGGAGATGCAGGAAGTGCTGCACCGATCACTTCGCCGGCTTTCAGAGCTGCTGCGTCAAAGGTAGGATGCAGTAACTGGTCAAGAGACTTAGCCTCGATACGAAGAACAGCTTCTTCCGGAGTGATCTTACCTTCATCAACCAGATCACAAGCGATATTGATAGCTGCGGGAGCAGTTCTCTTACCATTTCTGGTCTGCAGGAAGTACAGCTTACCTTCTTCGATGGTGAATTCCATATCCTGCATATCACGATAGTGCTCTTCCAGCTTGTTAGCGATAGCCATGAACTCCTTGTAGCACTCAGGCAGATCTTCTGCCAGCTTGGAGATAGGCTGAGGTGTACGAACACCTGCAACAACGTCTTCACCCTGCGCATTGATCAGGTACTCACCATAGATGCCCTTCTCACCGGTGGAAGGATTACGGGTAAATGCAACACCGGTACCGGAGGTCTCACCCTTGTTACCAAATACCATGCACTGTACGTTTACAGCGGTACCCCAATCGCCGGGGATATCGTTCATACGTCTGTAAACGATAGCACGAGGGTTGTCCCAAGAACGGAATACTGCCTTTACAGCACCCATCAGCTGCTCTCTGGGATCCTGAGGGAACTCTTCACCGTTCATAGCCTCTTTGTATACAGCTTTGAACTTATTAGCCAGTGCCTTCAGATCTTCAGCAGTCAGCTCAGTATCAAAATGAACGCCCTTCTCCTCTTTCATCTCATCGATGATCTTCTCAAAGAAAGACTTAGGAACTTCCATAACTACGTCAGAATACATCTGGATGAAACGACGATAAGAGTCATATGCAAATCTGGGGTTGCCAGTCTTCTTTGCAAAACCTTCTACAGCTACGTCGTTCAGACCCAGGTTCAGAATGGTATCCATCATACCGGGCATAGATGCTCTTGCACCGGAACGAACAGATACAAGCAAGGGATCTTCGGTATCACCGAACTTCTTACCCATAAGTGCTTCCAGATCAGCCAGATTATCAAAGATCTGCTTCTGGATCTCTTCGGAAATCTGCTTTCCATTATCATAATAATCAGTACAAGCTTCCGTTGTTACGGTGAAGCCCTGAGGAATGGGCAGACCCAGATTGGTCATCTCTGCAAGGTTGGCACCTTTACCACCCAGCAGATTTCTCATATCTGCGCTGCCTTCTTTGAATTTGTAAACCCATTTTTTCATGCTTTTTTGTCTCCTTTAAATTTGTTTTTGACAAAAATGTAAATCTGACTTAACATACATTTCTGATCTTAAGTCTACCCACACAAAAGAATGCTAATCTCCCTCTTTTCCAGAGAAATTGCATTTCTATTTCTATATAATACCAATCTTAAAATAGATTGGCAAGCAAAATTTGATATTTTTTTGTCACACTTTGAAATTTCGTTAGTTTGACCAAAAAAAAGCAAAATATTTTGCTTTTTTTGTGTTGGTTGAGGACATTTTACTCACTTAATTTTACTTCCACAAGCCGGAATAAAGCTGTCAAAAATAAAAAGATCAAATTCTTTCCCTGCTTTTGCAAGTTCTTCTTCGTTCTTGATGGTCCACGCCACTGCAGTGTTACGGTAAAGATTACGGCATAAACGCCTGGAAAACCTCTTTGCCTCTTTGTGGTTATATGCCACAAAATCAGGCTTTGTCAAAAAATTAAACAATAAATTCTGAAGCAATAAGTATAATACTCCTTTGTATTCTTTTCTGGTATAAAAAGCATCTGCAAGTTGTCCTCTCATGACGGCAGGGCGATTCTTACGATACCAGAGAAGTCCAAGGGGATTAAAAGACTCGATGCAATAAGTCCCCTGATAGTTTTGAAGGATCTCATCTGCCACCCGGCATACCTGAACATCCTGCCATTCTATTTTATATTCTATGATCAACGGAACATGACCGTCTATCAGTCCTAGCACTTCTTCCAGACGGGGAATCCGCTCCTTGGAATCACAGAGTGGAAACTGCGACAGCTCCTCATATGTATAATCGTACACTTTACCATCCATACCGCATATTCGTTTTAAAGTAAAGTCATGAAACACCACCGGTACCATATCCTTACTCAACTGCACATCAAATTCAATTCCATAGCCCGCTTCCACTGCTTTTCGAAAAGCAGCCATGGAATTCTCCGGTGCATCAGAAGCATTATCATGCAGCCCCCTGTGGGCATACAAGACTCCCATAAAAGGAGTCTTATCTGCCTTATGAATCATTCTCGGCATAATCATCAACAGATATAACAATGCCGCTGTAACCACAATCCTCAACAAAATCATCTATACCACCATCCACACTAGTCTTCTACATCAAAATGCTCTAATGCACTTGCTTTCTTTCCGGGCTTTACATCCCCATGTCTTACCTGGGTCATGGTCAAAAAGGCCAACAGAGAAAAGAACAGTGCATAGGGGAACAAGGTCCGATACGAAATGTTCTGCAACAACACACCGGACAAAATGGGTGTCACGATCTGTGCAGCCATGGAAAATGTATAATAAGTGCCTGTAAATTTACCGATATCCGCCCCTTTACTCATGGCCACGATCATCGGATAAGAATTTACATTAATAGCAGCCCATGCCACACCGATCAAAGCAAATGCCACATTGATCACAGGGTGATAGGAATTCGCAAACATAGCTGCTCCATAACATGCGGCCATGAGAAGCACACCACCCATGATGGTCTTCTTCCTTCCAATCTTACCGGCAACATTTCCGATAGGAATATAACTAAGAATTGCCGCCACCGTAGCCACCATCAGGCAATTGGCGAAACCGCCGCCCTCTATTTTCCACACTACCATCGCATAACGTGAAAATGCAGTGGTTACTGCATTATAAGCAGTAAACCAGAAGAAAATGGATGCCAACATAAAATACAGACTGCGCTTCACTTCCGGCTTCAGTACCGTCTTTACCCCGGCATCATTCTCCTTCGCCTCTGCCTTCTCCTGACTGCCTTCTTCCAATTCTCCTGCAAGTTCTTTTTTCAGTTCTTGTTTCAATTTATTTTCACGTATGGTAACTACCAGAGTGCCCACTGCAATGATCATCAATGCAGCCACACTGATAAACAGCGGCATATAATCCGGCGTAGTGCCCTCTTCCACCAGTATCATGATCATGATCAGTGTATAGACACCACCCACAGCACCCATCAGATTGATCACTGCATTTGCTTTGCTGCGCAGCTTATTAGGTGTCAGATCAGGCATCAGCGCCACCGCCGGAGAGCGATACAATCCCATAGACAAAAGCGTTATAAACAGGACGATCACAAACCATGCCAGATTTCCGGCCAGATCTGCGGCAGGAAGCATCATCATAAAGATCACAGCCAGGACCGTACCGCACACAATGAACGGCATCCTCTTACCAAATTTCGTATCTACCCTGTCAGACAATGTTCCAAATAAAGGTAATAAGATAACTGCAAGAACATTGTCCGCCGCCATCACTGTACCGGTTACCGTCTCCTTCAACCCGAAAGTATTCTGCAGGATCAGAGGGATGATATTGTCATACATCTGCCAAAATGCACTGATGCTTAAAAACGCCAGTCCGATGAAAAATGTACGCTTGTAGTTAAGTTTACTTTGCATAAAAATTCCTTTCTCAAAATCTTTCCACTTTAAGTACCTAAATCATTGTAACAAAGAAATCATCAAATGACAAGACACGTTTTTTCCATAACAGTTCAGCCAGAGACGATAATGAGCAAAAAGGATCTGCAAAGCAGCGGAGAGCCCCGAAGGGACGGTTTTGCGAATGGGTGCGGGCTGAACGTCACTAGCCCAGTTACTTTTTCTCCTATTTTTTTAAATTAACCCTTGCAAAATCAACAATTATCGCTTACACTAGAAAATAGTGGGCATTTATGCCCAAACCAATAACAAGTGCCGCCCACCAAACACACCCCCGGCGGCCAAAACAGTGAAAGTAAAACAGATAAGAAAGGTTTATGAAACATGATCAGTGCTAACAATGTCACCTTACGTATCGGCAAGAAGGCCTTGTTCGAGGACGTAAATATTAAGTTCACAGAAGGAAACTGCTACGGTCTGATCGGTGCCAACGGTGCCGGCAAGTCCACATTTTTAAAGATTCTCTCCGGAAAACTTGAGACCACCAAGGGCGATGTGACCATCACTCCCGGCCAGCGTCTTTCCGTATTGGAGCAGGATCATTTCAAATATGATAACTACCCTGTTATGGACACCGTTATCATGGGTAACGAACGCCTTTATCAGATTATGAAAGAAAAAGACGAGATTTATGCCAAAGAAGATTTCACTGACGAGGACGGGATCCGCGCCAGTGAGTTAGAAGCAGAATTTGCTGAGATGGACGGCTGGGAGGCCGAGTCCAATGCAGCCATGCTTTTAAACGGTCTGGGCATCGATACCGACTACCACTACTCTCTCATGAAAGATTTGGACGGTAACTTAAAGGTAAAAGTATTGCTTGCAAAAGCATTGTTTGGTAACCCTGACATCCTGCTTCTGGACGAGCCTACCAACCATCTGGACCTGGATGCTATTGCATGGCTGGAGGAATTTTTGATTGATTTTGAAAATACTGTAATCGTGGTGTCCCATGACCGTTATTTCCTGAATAAAGTCTGCACCCATACTGCAGATATCGACTACGGCAAGATTCAGCTGTATGCCGGTAACTATGATTTCTGGTATGAGTCCAGCCAGCTTTTGATCAAGCAGATGAAGGAAGCCAATAAGAAGAAGGAAGAAAAAATTAAGGAGTTGCAGGAATTCATCTCCCGTTTCTCCGCCAATGCTTCCAAATCCAAACAGGCTACTTCCAGAAAACGTGCGTTGGAAAAAATTGAGTTGGATGAGATTAAGCCTTCCAGCAGAAAATATCCTTACATCGACTTCCGCCCTGACCGTGAGATCGGTAATGAAGTACTTTCTGTAGAGCACCTGTCCAAGACCATTAACGGTGAAAAGGTATTGGATGATATCAGCTTTATTCTGAATCATGAGGACAAGGTTGCTTTCGTAGGAAGCAACGAACTGGCTAAGACTACCCTATTCCAGATTCTTTCCGGTGAGATGGAGCCGGATGAGGGAAGCTATAAGTGGGGTGTGACTACCTCTCAGGCTTATTTCCCCAAGGATAACACGGAGGAATTTGATAACGACCTGACCATCGTAGACTGGCTCACCGGTTATTCTCCTATCAAGGATGTGACTTATGTCCGTGGTTTCCTGGGCCGTATGCTCTTTGCCGGCGAAGACGGTGTGAAGAAGGTAAAAGTCCTTTCCGGCGGCGAGAAGGTGCGCTGCCTGTTGTCCAAGATGATGATCAGCGGTGCTAACTGCCTGATTTTTGACGAACCTACCAACCATCTGGATATGGAGTCCATCACTGCACTAAATAATGGACTGATCAAGTTCCCCGGTGTGGCTCTGTTCTCCTGCCATGACCACCAGTTCGTACAGACCACAGCCAATCGTATTATGGAGATTCTGCCGAATGGAACCATGATTGACAAGATCACTACTTATGATGAGTACCTGGCAAGTGATGAGATGGCAAGAAAACGGACGATATTTACTGCTAATAAGAATGATGAGGATTAAGGCAACTTGGTTTGCCGACAAGGGGACGCCCGGACGGGGCAGCCATTCGCATTCAGACACGCTCTCGCTCTGTGAAAAACGTAGCGGTACTAGGTCGCCAAAATACGGCGACCAAGGACCGACGTTTTTCAAAGGTCTTCATGCGAACAGCTGCCCCGTTCGGGCTGTTTGTTAGCAATCTAATTGCTTAAGACTCATTATTAGCAGTATTAATAATTAAATTTATTGTATTTAATTGAAAGTGATGGGATATATGATGAAGATTGTTGATTTGCATGTGCATTCGAATTGTTCAGATGGCACATACTCTCCTGCTGAACTTGTAGATTACGCTTGTGAAAAAGGACTGGCTGCCTTCGCCTTGACAGATCATGATACTGTAGATGGGTTGGATGAGGCCATACAGTATGCCCGCCAACTACAGTCTAGCGGGCGGTGCGTTCCGGAGGTGATTCCCGGGATTGAATTTTCTACGGAATATCATGGGAAGGATGTGCACATTGTAGGGCTTTATATTGATTACCACAATGAGCATTTTCGCGGGAAGCTTAAGGAGTTTGTGGATTCCAGAACTTTGCGCAATCAAAAGATGTGTGGGCTTTTGCGGGAAGCCGGGATTGATATTACTTATGAGAAGTTATGCAGTGAGTTTCCTGACAGTGTGATTACCAGGGCTCATTATGCCAGGTATCTGTTGGAGCATGGATATATTAGAAGCTTACAGGAAGCTTTTGACCGGTTTGTGGGGGATCACTGTCCCTATTATGTGCCCAGGGATAAGGTGACGCCGGTGCAGGCTATTAAGCTCATCTTGGAAGCTGACGGGATTCCCATTCTTGCTCATCCCTTGTTATATCATCTGAGCGACAGCAGACTGGAAGCTCTTGTAGAAGAATGTAAAGAGGCTGGCCTTATGGGAATTGAAGCGGTCTACTCCACCCATAACCCGTCAGAAGAACGTCATATGCGCAGACTGGCTGATAAATATCATCTGCTTTTAAGCGGCGGTTCTGACTTCCATGGTGCCAATAAGCCCGGTCTGGATCTTGCTTCCGGCTATGGCAAGCTTGTGATACCTAAAGACATTCTGACGGCACTGAAGAAGACCCGCGTCAACCTGCTTTTTACCGACATGGACGGTACCCTGTTAAATAACCGAAGTGAAATTGACCCTGCTACCAAAGAAGCTTTAGATCAGATGACTGCCCGAGGACATCACTTGATCCTCTCTTCCGGCAGACCCCTGCCAAGCATTCTGGAAGTGCGTGCAAAACACGGTATTGAATATCCCAATATGCTGATCATCTCCAACAATGGTGCGCTGGTTTACGACTGCGACACAGCCTCCAACATCCTGGTACACCGCCTGGAGCTTGCGGATATCCGATTTATCGTGAGTGAAGCCAAGAAGCGTGGCCTACACATCCACGCCTACACGGACAAAGAAATTATCAGCCATGGCATGAATGACGAACTGCGCTTCTACACCAGCAGAATCCACCTGCCCGTCAAATGCGTGGAAAGCATCCCTGACAGCTTGGAGCAAGGCTCCTTCAAGCTCCAGTGCATCCACCTGACAGACCGTTCCAAGCTGGAAGACTTCAGAGCTCATCTGTTACCACACTTAGGGGGGCGGGTACAGATCATATTCTCTAATGACCAATATCTGGAGATTTTGCCTGCTGCCGCCGGCAAAGGAAGTGCACTGCTCTTCGTGGAAGATTACCTCCACGTACCCCACAGCCACACCTTCGCTGCCGGAGACGCTGAAAACGACCTGTCCATGCTAAAAGCCGCCGGCACCGGCATCGCCATGGCCAATGCCACAGATGCGGTAAAAGAGGTTGCTGATATTGTTACGTCGCGGGATAATAACCATGATGGATTAGTTGAGATCATAGACAAATATTTTGCTTAATCAAACAGGCTGCACCTCCCACCGGAAGCGCAGCCTGCACCTTATATCTATTAGCCTTCCACGATCAGATATCTGCCATCGCCGATATCAAACACTTCAGCAGCTTCCAGGATCTCATCGCCCATAGCGCCGTCAATGTCAAGTCCTTCTTCTTCAAAGAACTCTATTACTTCTTCGATAGAGTCTACTACGACTGCCATACATTCTTCCAGAAAGCTCTCAGCAGCTTCCAGATTCTCAGCTACTCTTTCAGGGAACAGCTGTAACTGGTTCTCTAAGAAACACTCCAGCACTGCATCATCAAACTCATGCATACACTAACCCTCCTTTTCACCATCCGTAGGCTTCCCCTTGCGGACTTCGTATTTCTCTAATCATAATAGTAAGAATAGAGAGATACGTCAATAGCATATTGCAATTTTTTGGTACAAATACAAAATTTGTGCACAATGCCGAAATTGCACACCGTCTATTCATACCTCCTAAATTGCATTGTCCCTAAATATATTTCAGCGCCTCTAACGGCTGCTCAATGATAGCATCCGCCCCATTCTCTTCCAATTCATCTCTTTTCCGAAATCCCCACAGCACACCCACAGTAAATGCCCCGGCACTCTTGCCTGTCTGCATGTCAGTACCGGTGTCTCCCAGATAGAGAATATCGTCTACTTCCAGATTCAGCTGTTCCAATATCTGATACACACCGGCCGGACTGGGTTTAATAGGCACTTCCGGCTTCTGTCCCTGGATCACATCAAAATATCCTTTCCCAAACAGTGTCTCTACCACATCAATGGTTTGGGCATGGGGTTTATTGGATAATACGGTGATCTTCAGTCCCTTTTCCTTTAACGCTGTCAACAGCTCCCTGATTCCATCATAGGGCTTCACCTGATACATGCAATTGTCTCTGAAGATTTCCCGATATCTTGCAAAAGCTTCTTCAAAATGAACCAACTCCACGTCTCCCCCTGCGATCAAGCATCTTTTGATCAGATTAGCAGCGCCGTCCCCAACAAAATATTTATACTCTTCCTCAGAAAAAGGACCAAAGCCCCAAGGTTCTACTGCCAGATCCGCACAATATTTTATACTTGCCAGAGAATCTGACAAGGTTCCGTCCAAATCAAAAATCACTGCTTTCTTCATAAGCATCTCCTTTCACACGTTTCCTATTGTTGATATTCTTTTATCAGATCGCGTACTTCCTGATACAGCCTGCCCACCGGAAGACCTACTACGTTGTTGTAATCGCCCCGAATCCCGCTGATATAGCGGGCACAGATTCCCTGAATGCCATATGCCCCGGCCTTGTCCATGGGATCCTTCGTGTCCACATAATCCTGTATCTCTTCTTCCGACATGGGATAAAAGGTCACTTCCGTTTCCTCATGAAAGCTCTTAGTCAACACCCGCCCATCTGCCCGGCGACAACAAAGGGTCACACCAGTGTACACATAATGAGAATGTCCCTGCAACATACGAAGCATCCTAAGCGCATCTTCTCTGTCTGCAGGCTTTCCCAATATTTCACCATCACAGGCCACCACAGTGTCCGCACCGATCACCAGCACAGCGTCGCTGCCCTCCTTAGGCTCGTCAATACTCTCAAACACTGCTTGCGCTTTCTGCCCGGACAATTCTTCCACCACCTCTGCCGGCAATGTCTTCGTTATGTTCTCCTCCACCTGACTGACGCACACATCAAAGTCCCAGCCAATCTGATGAAGCAACTCTCTGCGCCTGGGAGACGCTGAAGCCAGTATGATTCTCATTTCCATTTTCTCCTAACTTTCTCTGTCTCAAAAACCTTCCTACACTTCATTTTCCCGCACTTACTCATGATGCATCTTCGGCACAAACACCCTGCTGTCCTTCACCGAATCTTCCTGTTTCGCTCGAAGTTTCTCTGCTGCTTCGGCGCAGAAGGCATCCTGGGAGTTAAATATCTCTTTTCCTCTTTTATCCACCTTCTCATACACGCCGGAAGGCTTGAGAATATGAGCCTTTACCGTATCTTTCAGCTGAAGCTTCAGGATATGAAACAGTTCTTCCTTCAGTTCCTGCCTCTCCACAGGGAACAGGATCTCTACCCGGCGCTCCAGATTTCTGGGCATCCAGTCTGCACTGCCGCAGTATATCTCATAATGTTCATCATTTTCAAAGTAAAAGATTCTGCTGTGCTCCAGGAAATTGCCCACAATAGAACGCACCGTAATATTCTCGCTGACGCCGGGAATGCCCACCTTCAGACAGCAGATGCCTCTCACGATCAGGTCAATCTTTACCCCGGCTGCACTGGCCTCGTACAAAGCTGCGATAATATCCGCGTCACACAGAGAATTCATCTTCGCGATGATCCTGGCAGGACGACCCTCCAGTGCATATTTTCTCTCTCTGTCAATCAGATATAAAAACTTATTCTTCAACCACAGAGGTGCCAGTGACAGCTTATTCCATAACAGAGGCTCGGAATAACCGGACAGCATATTAAAGACAGCGGTGGCATCCTCTCCGATACTCTCAGAGCAGGTAAGCATACCGATATCGGAGTAAAGCTTTGCCGTGGCATCATTATAGTTACCGGTTCCCAGATGTACATACCTGCGGATACCATCCTCTTCTCTACGCACCACAAGGGTGATCTTACTGTGGGTTTTAAGGCCCACCAGTCCATAGATTACATGGCAGCCTGCCTTTTCCAACATTCTGGCCCAGACGATATTATTTTCCTCGTCAAAACGAGCCTTCAGCTCTACCAGCACAGACACCTGTTTACCATTCTCTGCAGCCTGGGCCAATGCCGCAATAATGGGAGAATTGCCGCTAACACGGTATAGGGTCTGCTTGATGGCCAACACCTGAGGATCCTTGGATGCCTGGCGGATAAAGTCCACCACCGGTGCAAAGGTCTGGTAGGGATGATGGAGCAGGATATCTCCCTTTCTGATCTCCTCAAAGATATCACAGCCTGCCGGAAGCTCCGGAACAGGTTTCGGTTCATACTTGATGGATTTTAAATGTTCAAAACCACTAAGACCATACATCTTCATCAAAAACGTCAGGTCAAGAGGACCGTCAATATGATAAATATCATCATCCGTCATGGACAGCTCTCGCTTGATCACCTTCAGCAGCTTCTTACTCATACCGGCTTCCACTTCCAAACGGATGGCCTCACCCCACTGGCGTTTTCTAAGCTGTTTCTCAATCTCTTTCAACAGATCCGCTGCTTCGTCCTCATCAATGGTCAAGTCCGCATTTCTCATGATACGGAAAGGATGGGCACAGATGATATCATAATTGAGGAACAACTTATCTATATTTCTCTCGATGATCTCTTCCAGTAGGATCACTCTTCTGACATTTGCTTTTTTAGGCAGTTCTACGATTCTGGACAGAACGCTGGGCACCTGCACTGTGGCAAATTCCAGATTGTCCTCTGTTCCCTTCTTCCTTACCAATGCCCCAATGTTCAGCGATTTATTCCTGATCAATGGAAAGGGTCTGGAGGAATCCACAGCCATAGGTGTCAGTACCGGATACACATTGTCTGCAAAATACTGATCCACATACTCTGCCTCATCACTGTTAAGATCCTCATGCTTGCGGATCACATGCAGTCCCACATGCTGCAAAAGGGGTAGCAGAGAACGGTTGTATGTGGAGTATTGCTGATCCACCAGATCATGAATCTCTGCGTTCAAAAGCTCTAGCTGCTCTGAAGCTGTCATTCCTGCAATATCCCGCTTCTCATAACCGGCATGGACCATATCCTTTAAAGATGCCACCCGAATCATAAAAAATTCATCCAGATTAGATGCCGTGATGCTCAAGAATTTAATGCGCTCAAACAAAGGGATATTCTTATCCCTTGCCTCACTCAAGACTCTTCTGTCAAACAAGACCCAACTTAACTCTCTGTTTGCATATAATTCAGGATTTTTAAATAAACTCTCCCGACTTTCGCAAATTTCGCTCATACCTCTCTCCTTAAACACTGCTTCTGCTTTAAAATCTCTTTTTCTGCTTCAACACAGGTGCCACGCTGAATACTTCCTGGAAAAATCCGGCTCTCTCTTCAAAAAAGCCCTTTTCCAGTGTAATATCTTCCTGGGTATCTACTGTCAAGATCAACTGATTTTCCTTCAGCTGTGCCTTCACACCTTTTAACTTCTGCTTATGACTGCGATCCAGAGAGTTGGCACTGCGAAGGATGGCAGTCAGCTTAGCCACCACCAGATAGGCTTCCTTATCCAGATGAAATCCGGCTCCCACCATCTGCCCGTAATACAAGAATTTACTGTGGTTGAACCTGACCACATTAGCTACGATCTCACGTTCCTTGTGGGACAGACCGATGATCTCCGTAGACATGATGATATTGTACGAAGCATCCCCCATATTGACCATACTGATATACTTCCCACAGTCATGGAGAATGGCAGCCATCCGAAGAAGCAGCCTCTCCCGCTTTCCCAGACCATGAATTTTCTTCATGCTGTCAAACATGGTCAAAGTGATCTTCTCCAGCGTCTCCGCCCGCCTGCGGCTTCCCATATAACGCTTGCTGATATTCATGGCACAGGCAATGATATCCTTTTCAAAATCATGCTCACCGGTAAGCAGCTTATTCTGCTCCGCATATTCATAGGCGATACCTTCACAAAGTCTCACCCCAGGTGCCCAAATCTTTTCCGCTCCGAATAATAATGCAGCCCTTTTCAGGATCATGGCACTGATCATCACAAGGGGGACCTTCTCTTCCGGAATATCCAAAAGCATTGCAGCCTGTGTCTGAGAATTGGTGTGCAGAAGCTCCAGAAGTCTGTCATATTCTTTTAGCCCGGCAATGGCCTTATCCTTATCATTCCCAGCTTCCCTCACCGCCCAGGGTGACAGATAGTCATCCATCACAATAATATTCTTGATCGTGTGATCTTTTAAATACATTTTCTTAAAATTAGACAACTGAGCCGATGCCATTTCATCTACCAGGCTCTCCATCTGATCTCTCTTAGCGTTCAGATGATGCAATCTCTCCTGTACGCGAAGAACACCCAGACGCAGGTTCTGGGTGGCAATCAATGCATCGTTATCAAACAGGGATATCTGAATACTTCCCCCTCCGATATCCACAATGGCAGTTCTCTCTTCTATGATCTTACGGAATGTCTCTCCTCTGGATGCAATGGACTTATAATCCAGAAATCGCTGTTCCGAATTACTCAACACTTCCAACTGGATTCCCGTTCTCTGGGCGATCTGATCCAACACAATGGTGGTATTCTCAGTCTCTCTGATGGCACTGGTGCCATAAGCCCGGTACTCATTCACCTGATAAGAGTTCATGATCTCTGAAAACTTCCGCAGCGTCCGGCATAGTTCATCCATTTTCTCAGGACTGATCTTGCCATCAGCGTAGGTATCAGTTCCCAGATCCAGACGCTGACCCACATGATCGATCTCCCTGATACGATTCTTCCCTGCAAATTCGAAAATCTTCATGGAAAGCTCAAAACTTCCCACATCAATTGCCGCAAATGTCTTTACACCCATTGCCCTACTTCCCCAACAAATAATCAATAAACTGCTGTGCAGTACGTCCGGACAAGCCACCGTGGGTAAGTTCCCATTTATTGGCCTCCAACAAAAGCTCATCCTCCGGCATCTTAACACCGTAACGCTCTGCAAGCACCTTCACAATATTCTGGAACTGCTTCTTATCCGGTTTGCCAAAGTAAATGGTCACACCGAATCGGGCCACCAATGACAATTTCTCCTGCACGGTGTCGCTGGTATGCATATCCTCTCTGACCTCTTCCTTATCCTTATAATTCTCACGGATTAGATGGCGGCGATTGGAGGTAGCATAAATCAGCACATTCTCAGGCTTGCGCTCTAAGCCTCCCTCGATCACAGCTTTCAGGTATTTATACTCAATTTCAAATTCTTCAAAGCTCAGATCATCCATGTAGATGATAAACTTATAGTTACGATTCTTGATCTGGGTAATCACATCATTTAAATCCTGGAACTGATGCTTATATACCTCAATGATACGAAGGCCTCTGTCATAATATTCATTAGCGATAGCCTTGATACAGGAAGATTTACCGGTTCCCGCATCACCAAACAGCAGACAGTTATTGGCCTTCTTTCCTTCCACAAATGCCACCGTATTGTCCCGTAGCTTCTGCTTGGGGATCTCATAGCCTACCAAATCATCCATACGCACATGGGCAATATTCAGAATGGGATCAATATGTACCCCCTCCTCATCTCTGGAGATACGGAAAGACTTATGCAGACCAAATTTACCTACACCGTACTCCTTATAGAACTGGGTCAGAGTGTCCTTCATCTCCTCTGCTGTATGATCATGGCAGAACTTCTCTGCCAGCTCACAGATGCGCTTACAAATGCGCTTATTATAAACCTTACTCTCCTGTTTACTGCTGACATAGTCCTGCACCAGCTCGAACTCCGGCACCGACAGCTTCTCCATCATGGGTGCGAAGTCAAAATCATAAAATTCCTTAAAGATCACAATATCATGTAATGCAGCCTTGTTGATGGTTCCTTCGATAGTGCCCCTGATCTCACACCCTTTGGAATAACTGTTTTCATTATTTACCAACAGATTAGCCAGGTAGCAATGCCACAAGTTCCCATAAAATCCGTAATTGCCGGCCAATTCAATGAGCTTGTGGACACATTCATAAAATAACGCAGACATATCCTCCACATTATAATACTCATCCTGATAATGCTCCATCAGCCATGCCATGTCATAGAGCAGATCCCCATCCTCAAATTCTCTGTATACAATCAATTCCTGTTCTCTCATTTTCCTGTCTATCCTTTCCCCGGCATCATGTAAAACGCTCTGCATGCTTTGCCGCTTCGTTTTTTCGTCACTTAGTAATTCCCCAGAATCTTCATATTTCTGGCCTCATCTCGAAGTCCGCGCAGTGCATTTTTCACTGCCCCATCAGCCAGATTACCCTCAAAATCTACAAAGAACCGATACTCCCAGGTCCGATCCTCTATAGGACGGCTTTCAATCTTACACAGATTCAGATTATTGTAAATAAAGTGGGACAACATGTGATACAATGATCCACTTCTGTGAGGCACCTCAAAACAAATACTCACTTTCCCTGCATCCTTACGGAAAATCTTCTGGTTGGTCACGATAATGAATCTGGTGGAATTGTTTTCCTCCTGATTCACACCCTTCTTAAGTACCTTAAGACCATAAATCTGTCCTGCCAGCTCACTGGCAATGGCTGCCTGTGTCTTGTCGCCTTCTTTAGCCACCTTTCCGGCTGCAAAGGCATTGTTCTTCATACTGATCTGATTCCAGTCATGATTTTGCAGATACTTAGCGCACTGCATCAGAGACTGGGGATGAGAATATACCGTCTTGATATCCTCCTCTTTACTCCCGGGCACTCCAAGCAGACAATGCTCAATTCTGATGATCTGTTCACCTACAATATAATTCTCAAATTCCACCAACAGGTCATAAATCTCACTAACCATACCTGCCGTGGAATTCTCAATAGGAAGCACCGCAAAGTCAGCACTGCCCTCATCGATGGCACTCATGGCATCCCGGAAGGTATCCATATGAAAGCTGCTGATCTGATCCCCAAAATACTGCATCATGGCCATATGGGAATAGGCACCCTCTGCCCCTTGGAAAACCACTCTGGCTTTCACCTTATCAAGCTCCTCTACACCGATAAAAGGAAGCTTACCTGACTTTCCATGCTCCTGAAGAATCTGATATTGCATCTTCCTGCTCATGGACATGATCTGTTCGAACAATTCCTCGATACCGTGACTGTTGAACTCATTGTGGGTGAGAGATTTTACTTTACTAAGCTTCTCCATCTCCCGCTGCCTGTCAAACACCTTCTTGCCAGTCTCAATCTTATATTCTGCCACCTGCCGGCACACATCCATACGCCTCTCGTACAGATTCACGATCTGCGAATCTATCTCATCTATCTGATCTCTCAGCTGTAATAAGTCCATCTACATATACTCCTCACTAATATGGTAACATTAATGTCTACAAATGACGTTCAGCCACAGCCATTATCCTCAATGTGATCAAGCCCCTGGTTTAAAATCGTCACAATGTGAGAGTCCGCCAGAGAATAAAATATGGTCTTACCGTCCCGCCTATTCTTCACCAGATCCATCTGCTTCAGGATCCGCAGCTGGTGGGAAATGGCAGACTGACTCATCTTCAGTACACCGGCGATATCCAACACACACATCTCCGAACACAACAACACATTCAGGATCTTCAGTCTGGTGGTATCACCGAACACTTTATAAAATTCCGCCAGATCCTGAAGCTCTTCCTCGGGAGGCATCTTCTCATCGATCTGCTTTACCACATCTTCCTCTACGAATAAATACTGCTCCATACCATACCTCTCTTTAGCATCCGTTCATCCGCCACTTTCCCCAATCAAATCTTAGCAAAATTTACTCCATAGACCATGAAGCATAAAAATCACCAAAATCACAGGCAGAATCCACTTCACATAAAATCTGATCCATTTGGGAACCTTGGCACCTTTGCCCTCGTTGGCCTCTGCCAGATAATTCTCAAACCCCCATCCCTTTTTGGTCACACAGAACAGTACATACCACAGAGAACCAAAGGGCAGGAGCACATTACTTACCAGAAAATCTTCCAGATCAAGCACTGCACTTCCCTCGCCGAAAGGCTTAAAACCACTCCACACATTAAATCCCAACACGCAAGGAATGGATAGCACTAACAGTGCTACAAAATTTACTTTACAGGATTTCTTTCTCTCCCAGCCAAACAGATCCATACCCATGGAAATAATATTTTCAAATACAGCAATCACCGTTGTAAATGCCGCAAATGCCATAAAGACAAAGAACAAGGTTCCCCACAGCCTGCCCCCTGCCATCTCATTAAACACATTGGGCAGTGTCACAAAGATCAAACTGGGTCCCTGATCCGGCTCAATCCCAAAGGAAAAGCATGCCGGAAAAATAATAAGGCCTGCCACTACCGCCACAAAAGTATCCAGAACCGCAATATTCACAGACTCTCCAAGCAAACTGCGCTCTTTCCCAATATAACTGCCAAAGATCGCCATAGAACCGATACCCAAACTCAAGGTAAAGAAAGACTGGTTCATGGCAGCCACTACAGTATCCAGAAGTCCTGCTTCCACCGCTCTCTCCCAATCCGGCACCAGATAAAACTTAAGTCCCTCTGAACCGCCATCCAGACTGATACTATGTATCGCCAGCACCACCATGATCGCCAAAAGAGCAAGCATCATGCCTTTACTGATCCGCTCTACACCCTTCTGTACTCCCATAGAGCACACAAGGATACCTGCCACTACGACAATAACCATAGCCACCATTAGTATCACCGGATCTGCCAGCATTCCCGAAAACATATCTCCAACCACCGATGCACTCTTACCGGTAAACTCACCGGTTAACATCTTCCAGAAATAAATCAACATCCAACCGGCTACCGTAGTATAGAACATCATCAGAAGATAGTTACCTGCCATTCCCAGATAACCATGAAGATGCCACTTCTGCCCCGGCTTCTCCAACGCCGTAAAACTCTTAATAATACTCTTTCTGCTGGCTCTGCCTACTGCAAACTCCATGGTCATCACAGGAATACCCATAATGATCAAAAACAGCAGATAAAACATAACTAACACACCGCCGCCGTACAATCCTGTAATATAAGGGAACCTCCATACATTTCCGATTCCGATGGCACAACCTGCCGATAATAAGATGAACCCTAAACGGGAACCAAGTTTTTCTCTTTCCAACTTTTTTATCTCCTTTATATTTATAAATAATACTTTATTTTACTATATTTTAGGCCAGGTTGCAAGAGGCAACCAACACATTTGTCCTTTGTCAAAATCAACCCTTCCTCACTTGGGGACATAATACATTTCCATGCCCTTCGTCAACATTACATTCCCTTGTTTATCTACAAATACTCCATGTGCATTTAAAAATTCCAGTAATTCTAATGATTCTTCATAACCAAGAACAAAACATGCCGTTGACAGGGCATCAGAAAGCATTCCATCCCCGGCAAGAATTGTCACACTGGAAAGCCCTGCATCTGCCGGATAGCCACTGTCAGGATCTATGATGTGGTGGTATCGCCTGCCTTCCACTTCCACATAGCGTTCATAATCTCCGGAAGTAGACACACACCATTGCCCTTCCAGAGTCAGTCCACCAACATAATCAGAAGGGTTCAGTGGATCCACAATCCCCACGTTCCACAAGGTACCATCGGGCTTTTTACCATAAGTGAGAATACTTCCACCCACAGAGATGATGGCACCGGTGACTTGTGGCTGGGATTTTAGGAAAGTAAGTACCACATCACATGCAATGCCTTTTCCTGCTGCACCCAGATCCAGTTGCATTCCCTTAGGCAGCGTAATTCGGCCATTTTGAAACTGCATTTTTTCATATCCTGTGTTTGCAAGAGACGCTGCGATCTGATCAGGAGTTGGCAATACCACCTCATCTTTCTCCTTTGCAGCATAACTGTCAATATCCCACAGCTGCACCGTCTCCCCTATGGTAAAGTCAAACGCACCGCCACTTCTTTCGGACACTTCCAAAAGTTCCATGCAAATCCCCCACAGTGTCTCTGATACTGCAATTCCCTGTGCTTCTCCTGCATGGGTGTTGATTTGATAAAGCTCTGCTGTCTCTTTTCTGCGGGATAAAAACTGCTCTTCCAGTGTTACGATCTGCTCTCTGATCTGTGCTGTGATATCTTCCCCGCCTTTTTCCACATATACCGTCTCTTTCACCACTGTTCCCATGGCAGTGTCTATCCGTTGGTAACATGTGGGTTTGGCACTGCATCCGGTAAACCCAAGATTCGCCACCATAAAGCAAAAACTGCACATCCATACAATCCGTTTCCATTGCTTCTTGTTTTTTTTCAAAAAAAGCTTCATTTTCCTGTCTCCATTTGCTATACTATATCTGCAAAATGTTTCTGTTTGCTAATAACGGTTTCGTGTAAAGCCTGCTTTACACTTTACAAATGACCGAACCTATAAGGAGTAACCATGCAACAAACAACCACCCGCAAAGCACAAATCATCAGGATTCTCCTATGCTTAATGGCACTGATCAGTATCGCCTCCATACACCTTCTGTTCAGCCCCTCTGAGTCAGAGGAGGGATTTATTGCGGATATTTATCAAGATGGGCATTTGATCAAAAGTATACCGTTAAACGAGGTGAAGACATCCTACACCTTTACTGTCACGTCCAAGGATGGCGGCAGCAATGTGATAGAAGTCCGCCCTGGTGCAATCGGCATCGCATCCGCCAACTGTCCCGACAGGCTGTGCGTGCATCAGGGCTTTATCAAAAGCACTGCATTGCCCATCACCTGTCTGCCCCACCGGCTGGTAATTCAGATTCGAAAGGAGAATGTCACATGGGATTAAAGAAATTGACCACTCTGGCGCTGTATACCACCCTTTCCCTGATCATCTATGCTGTGGAAAGTGCCATACCGCCCTTAGTTCCCATCCCCGGAATCAAACCGGGACTTGCTAATATCATTACCCTGATTCTCCTGCGCAATGCCTCAGTCAAGGACACTGCATTGGTTTTGTGTGCCAGACTTCTACTTTCCAGCCTGCTGTTTGGACAAGCCATCAGCCTCCTATACAGCCTGGCCGGTGCATTCTTAAGTGTTGCCGCTATGGCTGCGATCAACAGACTGCTACATAATCGTTACATTTTCCTGACAAGTGTGATCGGTGGCATTACCCACAATCTGGGCCAGCTATTAGTGGCTTACCTGATCACCAAAGTGACCGGCGTATTACTTTATCTGCCGTTTTTAATCCTTGCAGGCATGATTGCCGGGCTGTTCACCGGTCTTTGTGCCCATTTTGCCCAGAAATATCTGCTGCCGCTGATCCGAAAAATGTAAGAAACAGGCATCCCCTCTAGTCTTACATCTCCTCCGGCAGTTGGGACAACAGCTGCACCATGGTTTTCTTTAAAATCGGGTGGCGCAGATTGGGTGCGATCTCTGCCATAGGCTCCAACACAAATCTGCGATTCTCCATATCCACATGAGGAATGATCAGATCCTCATCTTCATACACCAGATCATCATAAAAGATAATATCCAGATCCAGCGTCCGAGGCCCCCAATGCACCTCTCTGACACGTCCTGCCGCCGCTTCGATCTCATGCAGCTTTTTAAGTAGTTCTCCGGGAGGCAATAATGTCTCAATGCACAGGCATCCATTCAGGAAATCGTCCTGTTTCACACCTCCATACGGTTTTGTGCCGATGAAGGAAGAGACCTTTTTGACGCGAATATCGGGACAACTTTTCAGTCCATCCACTCCCATTTGCATATAAGCTTCCTTGTCCCCCAAATTGGAGCCGATGGCCAGATATGCCCTATGCCATCCTCTCTCGATCTGCACCGACACGCTCTCAAAAGGAAGCCCTACCGGTGCCTGGGGCTTGCGGACTTCCAACGTCAACTTCTTCACAAGAGGAAACGTAAGAAGACACTCCCTGGCAAGCTGCTCTGCTGCCCCTTCGATCAACTTACAGGTATGCTGCTTCATCCAGTCCGTCATAAAATGACACACTTCCCCATAATTGGTAGAATGGGTAAGTTCATCGCTAAGGCCCGCTTGCCTGGTGTCTGTATAAAGGGCGGCATTGATATAAAAAGACTGACCCAGTTTGTTTTCCTCCGGATATACTCCGTGATATGCATATATTTCCAGGTTCTCAATTTTAATGATATCCATTTTCATCCTCCTTGTAAAAAGTAGTTACTGCAGCATTTCGAGGCAAGTCACCGCTCAGGCTCCCATACTTCCAAGAATGGCTTCTGCCATACGGATGGCTCGCACATTTTCTTTCACATCATGCACTCTCACAAAGCTGCATCCTTTTATGACACCGAACACTGTAGTAACCAGAGTACCCTCCACCCTCTCATCCGACGGAAGCTCAAGAGTAACCCCTATCACTGATTTACGGCTGGCACCCAGGAGAATCGGGCATCCAAGCACCTTCAGTTCCTCCAGACAGTTGATTACTTCCAGATTATTTTTATAAGACTTCCCAAATCCCACCCCGGGATCCAGAATAATCTTGTCCTCTTCAATTCCGGCATTAACTGCGATCTGCAGTGTCTTGGCAAGATCCGCTGCCATATCCTGCATAAAATCATGATAAATGGCCTGTGAACGATTGTGCATGAGGCAACAAGGCAGACCACTCTTTGCAATCACATCCGCCATTTTCTTATCATCACCACAGTCATATTGTAAGCCCCAGATATCATTGATCAGGTCAGCTCCTGCCAGAATACCCGCCTCTGCCACCGGGCTTTTATAAGTGTCCAGGGATATGGGTACATCAAACCGGGCTTTTACCGCCTCTATCACCGAAACCACCCTCTGTATTTCTTCCTCATCAGAAATCTGCACAAACCCGGGTCTGGTGGATTCGCCGCCAACATCCACAATGTCCACACCTTCCTCTATCATCTTTTCCACATGGTAAAGCGCACTGTCTATGGTATTCCATTTGCCACCATCTGAGAAGGAATCCGGGGTCACATTCAGAATTCCCATGACGTAGGTATGATGTGCTGTGTCAAATTCTCTGTTGCCTATCCTCATAACTTCTCCCTTCTGCCATGAACTAATACATGATCCGCAAATTCTTCTTCTCATTCTTCCAGTTACATTCCCGCTCCACAGGGCAGGCAAAACAAGCCCGGCTTGCCTTATCTGCCCGATACAGAAGTCCCCGCAGGTTCTTCTCTTCTGCCACAGCCTCCGTCCTGTGCATCAAAATAGCATCCACGATGATTGCTGTTTCTTCTTGTGAAAATCCACACTCTACCAAGATTCCCGGCGCGATCACAGCACTACTCTGCTCATGGGGTGTCCCATCCGCATACTGTACATGACGCCCGATATCATGCAAAAGCCCTGCTGCATAAATCCACTCCTGATCCACGCCAAAACGCTCCTCACCATTGATTATCCTTGCGATCCTGGCCACATCCAGAAAATGCACCATATTATGACGGCAGAAGCGCCTGTGGGCTTCTGCCGCGTCATTTTTACTTAGATGCGCAAGGAATCCGGGGTGCTTCATGATCCGATCAATCCGACTCTCCTGCTCTGTTCTCTCCATCTTACCTGTCCTTTCAGCCATGGGCCTCTTGCCGCTTATCACCGTCTCACCATCTGAAAAAACCGATTCTGCAACAGTTCATTCTCTTCAAAGCTTCCTCTGGTGGCAATACTCACTGTCTTACTTCCGGGCTTCTTGATCCCGCGCATGGTCATGCACATATGCTCTGCCTCCACCATGACCATCACGCCCTCAGGTACCAGATATTCCATCAGGGCATCTGCTATCTGCCCTGTCATCTGCTCCTGAATCTGGGGCCTTCTGGCATAGACCTCCACTGTTCTGGCAAGCTTGCTAAGCCCCACCACCTTGCCGTTGGGAATATACGCCACATGGGCCTTCCCGTAAAAAGGCATCAGATGATGCTCACAGGTAGAGTAAAATACAATATCCTTCTCCAACACCATCTCATTATGCTCCACCGAGAACACTTTAGACAAGTGTTCCTTGGCACTCTCATCCATGCCACCATAGATTTCTTCATACATTCTGGCAATCCGGTCCGGTGTCTCCTTAAGCCCTTCCCTGTTCACATCCTCACCGATGCCCTCTAACAAAAGCTTCACTGCTTCCTTTATCTTCTCATGATCTACCATGTCATTTTCCTTTCCGGTATCTACATCCTCATGTCGCCTCGCAGCGCCGTTATCGCTTTGGCCTTGTCTCACCGCGCTTCTTCACGATTTCTATCAGCCTGCCCAGATACGACAGCGAACCAAAAGCCAGTATCACATCGTCCTTTTTGGCCAGAAGATAGCTCATCTCCACAGCTTCTTCCAGACTATCTACTGCCGTGACCTGCGGCGTCCTCATGGTGGATTCCCCGGCCACATCTTCTGCACCTTGCCAAACGGCACGCACACACACCTCATTCACCGCCATGGCAAGGTCATAAGCATGCATGGCTCTGGGATTATCCGGTGTTGTCACAGTGATAATATGATCTGCATAAGGATAAGTCAACTCGATGATCTTCTCATACTCCTTATCTCTCAACACTCCCATTATATAGATAATTCTCTTATTTGTAAAATAGAATTCTATGGATTCTGCAAGTTTTTTGGCCGCATCCTCATTATGTGCCCCATCAACCACAAAAAGTGGCTTCTTCCCAACGACTGTAAATCGTCCTGGCCACACTGTCTGCATCAGCCCTTTTCGAATCTGCGCCTCTGATACCGGGTAGCCTTGCTGCCTAAGCACCTTGATCGCTTCTATGGCAAGCACTGCATTGTCCACCTGATACTTGCCGGCCAGACTAATCTCCAGATCTTTCATCCCATCATAATGAACCCGCTGACGCTCCACACCATAGCGCACTCCTGTAGCCTTGGCCGGATCAGCCACGATGAACGGACACCCAAGCTTAGCCGCCCGTTCACACAGCACCACAGCTGCATCCTCCTGCTGACAAAACGTCACTACCGGCTTTCCCGCCTTCATGATACCGGCCTTCTGAGAAGCGATGACACGCAACGTCTTTCCCAAGAAATTCATATGATCCATACTGATGGAGGCAAAAACACTGACACACACCGTCTGTATGATATTAGTAGCATCTTCCAGACCGCCCATACCGGTCTCCAGCACTACAATATCACATTTCTGCTCTCTATAATACCAGAAAGCCAGCGCCGTCTCCACCTCGAAAGGTGTAGGATGGGGATAACCCTGTTCCACAATCTGCTCACAGGCAGCTTTAACAAGCTCCATGCCCTGACAAAGTGCTTTCCGGGTAATAAACTTCTCATTCACCTGTATCTTCTCACGATAATCCGAAATCACCGGGGACAGATAACGCCCCACACGATACCCGGCGCACTTTAAGATCGTGGAAATATAGGCAAGCGTAGAACCCTTTCCATTGGTTCCCGCTATGTGTACAAATTTCAGTTCGTTCTGGGGATTCCCAAGAAGCTCGCATAACCTCTCAATACTGTCAAGTCCCGGTACAATGCCGTAACTACTCAAAGATGCCACATAATCCAATGCTTCCTGATATTTCATGAGACTCCCACTTCCTTTCCTTATCTTCTGACACATGACTACATTATAAAGCACTTTCACCGGATGTTCAATATAAGATTCACAAAATTTTTTAATAAAAAGAGCCTCTTCTACAGATACTATAACAACAATATTGATTTACCACAAAATTACATGATAAGAAAGGCATCCCTTATGCTTCGTGACTTTTTCAAATGTGGCACCATCGGCTGGTGCATGGAAATCATATTCACCGCCCTGGGCTCCCTGCGCAGAAGAAACTTTCGCCTGACCGGCGTTACGTCCCTCTGGATGTTTCCCATCTATGGCTGCGCTGCCCTGTTAAAGCCCATATCCAAATTATTGAAAAGCAGGCCAATATGGGTCAGAGGCCTGTCCTACATGACCTTAATCTTCTCTGTGGAATACACCACCGGCACACTACTTGCCAAGCGTCATCTATGCCCCTGGGACTATCAGCAATCACGTTGGAATATCAAACGCTATATCAGGTTAGACTACGCTCCCCTTTGGTTTGGTGCCGGATTATTATTTGAGCGAATACTCTCACCCTCCCAAAAATAAGCGGCAAGTTGCACAACACAACTTGCCTGCTTCACAATCTATACCTCATCCGGCCCATCATCAAGTGCCTCAGAGCCAATATCCAGCATATTGACTGTGCGGCGCTTTAATCTTGCTTCTTCAGACTCCTTCAGAATAAAATCCTTGATCACTCTGGCATTTTTGATATGTTCCAGCTTCAAGGTAGGGTGGGTCGTATCACCTGTATGACAGACAATAGTTCCCAATCCAAACAGCTTCTCAATCAAAGTAGCAGTCAGCTCCACATCCTGCACCTTATACATATAACAATCGTTTTCAACCGTTTTAAGCAAACCACTGTCAATGGTAATCATATCTTCCTTCACAGTATACTTGGTAAATGTAAAGGGAAGTCCGAAAAATAACCAGCGTTTTCTTTCTACGAATTCCATAAGTGAACCTCCTTTTGTTGCAAATCTTTACTCATCCGTCTAAAATACCTTAATAATACTTATATTATAGTCTATATCCATATATTATGCAAATCTTTCTTGTAAAAAGTTATTGCAACTATTGCCTAAACATGGTAGAATTATCACAAGAAAAGGTAACGGAGGGCACACCCATGACTGCACAAGAATGTATCAAAGGACGCCGAAGCATCCGCAAGTTTACCGATCAGCCGGTATCTCATGAACTGCTTTCTCAGATTGTAGAGACTGCATCCTACGCTCCCAGTTGGAAGCACACTCAGATCGTCCGCTATATCGCTGTAGAAGGCGAGACCAAGGAAAAGCTTGCCAAATGTACTTCCGCTTTCCCGAATAATGGTGTGATCATGGAAAGTGCACCTATGGTCATCGCTGTGACCATTATCAAGGGCCGCAGTGGTTTTGAGCGTGATGGCTCCTACACCACCATGCGTGGCGATTCCTGGCAGATGTTTGATGCAGGGATTGCCAGCGAAGCATTTTGTCTGGCTGCCTATGAACAGGGACTTGGCACCGTTATCCTGGGTATCTTTGATGAGGAGGAAGCTTCCTCTCTTCTTGAAGTTCCCGAAGGCAGAGAGCTTGTTGCTCTGATTCCCGTAGGTTATCCTGCGGAAGAACCCGTTGCTCCCAGAAGAAAGCCTGTGGAGGAATTGTTATCTTATAAATAGTTTATGAAGTCGAAGGGAATATTCTCTTCGACTTTTCTACGGCCTTACGACGCCGGTCCTAAGGGTCGCTTTGTACAAATATGAATGAAGAAAGGAAGACACACTATGAGACATTTAATGAGTCCTTTGGATTTTACCACAGAGGAATTGGCCAGACTTTTTGACCTGGCCAATGATATCGAACAAAACCCGGCAAAATATGCCCATGCCTGCGATGGCAGGATTCTGGCCACCTGTTTCTACGAGCCCAGCACCAGAACCCGTTTAAGCTTTGAATCTGCTATGACCCGCTTAGGCGGCAGAGTCATCGGCTTCTCCGATGCAGCCTCCTCTTCAGCCTCCAAGGGCGAGAGCGTATCC
The DNA here is from genome assembly GCA_045540075.1 of Acetatifactor sp. Lineage (GTDB taxonomy): Bacteria > Bacillota > Clostridia > Lachnospirales > Lachnospiraceae > Acetatifactor. The sequence goes on from JAZQGM010000109.1 coordinate 27,520, forward strand.
GATACCATCAGAGTCATCTCCAGCTACGCAGACATCTGCGCCATGCGTCATCCCAAGGAAGGTGCTCCCATGGTGGCAGCTGAGAGATCCGGTATCCCTGTGATCAATGCCGGTGACGGCGGTCATCAGCATCCCACCCAGACGCTTACCGACCTGTTGACCATCCGCAGTATGAAAGGAAGACTTGACAACTTCACCATCGGCCTGTGCGGTGACCTGAAGTTCGGCCGTACCGTACACTCTCTGATCCATGCACTGGTACGCTATGAAAACATCCACTTTATCTTCATCTCTCCCGAAGAGCTGAAAGTTCCGGATTATATCATTGAAATGCTCAAAACAAAGGGAATCTCTTACGAAGAAGTCATTCGCTTAGAAGATGTAATGCCACAGCTTGACCTGCTGTATATGACCCGTGTACAGAAGGAACGATTCTTTAATGAAGAAGACTATATCCGCCTGAAAGATTTCTATGTTCTGGACACAGCCAAAATGGATCTTGCAAAAGAGGACATGCTTGTGCTCCATCCCCTCCCCAGAGTCAACGAAATCTCTGTGGAAGTGGACAATGACCCCAGAGCCGCTTACTTCAAACAGGCAAGATACGGCGTATACGTGCGCATGGCCCTGATCCTGACTTTACTGGAACTGTGTTAAAACACCAACCACATCTAAGCAACCACCGCAGCCGCGGAGAAATGAGGTATATATGTTAAACGTAGGTAAAATCGAAGAAGGCTTTGTCCTCGACCATATCAAAGCAGGCAAAAGCTTATCCATCTATGAACACTTACAGCTGGACAAGCTGGACTGCACTGTTGCCATTATCAAACACGCCCGCAGTGAGAAAATGGGCAAGAAAGACATCCTGAAAGTAGAATGTGACATCAACATGCTGGATCTTGATGTCCTGGCGTTCATCGACCATAACATTACCGTCAATGTGATCAAAGACGGCGAGATTGTAGACAAGAAAATATTGGTGCTGCCCAAACAGATCAAAAACGTGATCAAATGCCACAATCCCAGATGCATCACCTCCATCGAACAGGAACTGCCCCACATCTTTGTGCTGGCAGATGAGGAGAAAGAAGTTTATCGTTGTAAATATTGCGAAGAGAAATATCATGAAGGGGCTAAAAACAAATAATGCATTTGTGTCATCTTTCGTGTCATCTTTTGATTAAATTTATTACCGATAACAACAAAAAATAAGCAAGTCCGCAACCCCTTGATTTTACTGGGTTTGCGGACTTGTTTTAATATTTATCACGTCTTCAAAATAGTGGAGATAATGGGACTTGAACCCACGGCCTCTTGCATGCCATGCAAGCGCTCTCCCAACTGAGCTATACCCCCATGTGGCTTAAATGCTTCAAACAAAATAAAGTATATCATACTTTTGGCAGAAATGGAAGAGGGAAAATGAAAAAAATTGAGTTTCAAAATTTGAGTTCAAATTGTCCTTGCGACATATAATATACCAAACCCTATTGGAAGTTTTTTATGAACACTTGCTCGAACCTCATTTTTTTATCCACCATTGCCTGCCAGCTGTCCGAATGCCTGTCGGAGGAGGAACTGGCTGTTTTGTCCACCGACCTTGTGGCACTTGGCGATATGCTGGCCAATATATTGGCTCGTAAATCACTCTGTAACAAATGCATTGAAAATGACAGGGAGAATAACCTATGAATACATTAAGAAAATACTTGATCAAAGGAACTATTTTTGTTCTGATCACCGGCGTGTTATCCCATTTTGTTTACGAATGGTCAGGAAATATGCGCCTTATCGGCCTATTTTTCCCCATAAACGAATCCGTGTGGGAGCACATGAAATTGTGCTTCTTCCCTATGCTGATGGCCTCCTTTTACCTGAATCGGAAGCTTTCATCGAATTATCCTTGCATCACTTCTTCTTTATTATTTGGAGTATTATTAAGCACTTATCTGATACCGGTACTATTTTACACCTATTCCGGAATATTAGGCAACCATATTGCTTTTTTGGATATTTCCACTTTTTTTGTAAGCGTGATATTGTCATTTATTGTGGTCTACAAGCTTACCATTTCCTGTAGGGTAGCTTCCTGCACCCAATTTTTCAAACTACTTATATTCATTACAGCAATCTGTTTTTTCTTATTTACCTATCGTCCACCCGGTCTTGGTATATTTGTTGCTCCGGGAAGATAATTCTCGGGGCTATTTTTTGTTTGCATGATTCTACATCTTTTTATTCACTTCTCTCTTCTTTTTGTCATATTATAAAAGAAAAAGGAGAAATACCATGCCTGATAATTTTGATATGCGTTGGCGCAATGTGATATGCCCACCATGTAACTGTGACCGAGATCGCGATCGCCGTGATGACCGTCGTAACGATAGACGGGATGACCGTCGGGACGACCGATGGGATGACAGACGGGACCGTTACGATAATTGGCCTTGGCGTTAAGGTATTCATTATAAGGAGCTGTTTTAGGCAGCTCCCTACATATAACTTTCACGCGGTGTCAGTATCTGCCGGTCAATTTATCTATTTCTTTCCAAAGGTCACTTTACTGAAATATTCCAGTATACACTTCCTCATCAGGTTAAGTGCAGATGTGACCGCAGATTCTCTGATTTTCTCCCGGTTCCCCATAAACTGGCACTTCTGTACCGTGACTTTGCCTTTCATATAGCAGGCAATATATACTAAGCCCACAGGCTTCTCCTTACTTCCGCCGTCAGGCCCGGCAATTCCGGTAATGGCAATGGCCATATCCGCCTTATAGGCATTGGCAGCACCCTTGGCCATCTCCTCTGCCACCTGTTCACTGACTGCACCATACTTTTGCAAAGTGGGCTTCTTCACTCCCAAGACTTTTCTCTTGGCCTTATTGGAATAAGTGATAAAACCACACTTATAACTTTCAGATACCCCGGGTACATTGATCAGTCTTGCAGAAAGCATCCCACCGGTACAGGATTCCGCACAGGTAAAGGACAATTCGTTGGCGATCATCAAATCTACCACTGCCTTCTCCAGGGTCACATCCTCTTCTGTACTGTAAATATCGTAGCCAAATCTTGCTTTGAGCTCCTTTATAACAGGCTTATTCAACTTCTTAGCTTCTTTCTCATTGTCAGCTTTGGCAGTCACACGGATATGAACCTCTCCCGGCTTCGCATAAGTGGCAATGGTAGGATTGGTCTGGGTATCAATCAGATCCTTCAGCATGGTCTCCGCCTTGCTCTCTCCCACACCACAGATTTTAACCGTCTGAGAATAAATAATGCCCGGCTCCAATGCTTCCAGATAAGGCACCACGCTCTCTTCAAACATCGGCTTCAATTCCCCGGGCGGTCCCGGCAAAAGTACCACGTGGGTATTGTCCTTTTGTATAATGATTCCGGGAGCGGTACCGTTGTGGTTCGTAAGCACCTTAGCTCCCTCCGGTACCATGGCCTGCTTCCAGTTATTATCAGTAGCCTCTATTCCTCTCTTTTTAAAATACGCCGCAATCGCAGCTTTGCTCTCTTCGTGCATCACCAGCTCTCTTCCCATAACAGCCGCTGCCGTCTCCTTGGTCAGATCATCCTCTGTAGGTCCAAGGCCACCGGACAAGATCACCACGTCTGACCTGCCCACCGCTGTAGTGATTGCTTCCTTCAGGCGCCCTTCATTATCACCCACTACAGACTGATAATAACAGGACAATCCCAGACCGGCACACTTTTGTGCCAGATAAGCTGCATTGGTATTCACTATATTACCCAGTAACAGTTCTGTTCCTACACACAAAATTTCTACAGTCATTCTGCGCCTCCTCAAAACACATTTTCATTCTGCGTTCACATCCTATTTATTTTGTCTCTTTCATCACCGATTTATTCTTTAAAATATAATCAAGCAGAGATATCACTGTCAAAGCCAGCGCCACCCACATAGAAAGAATCGTCACAATCTGTAATGCACTGATATTGGCAATCATCAAACAGATCATGATCATCTGGAATGTGGTCTTAAATTTGCCCCAGTAACTGGCGGCGATCACCACACCATTATCAGAAGCGATCAGTCTGAATCCGCTGATGATAAACTCTCTGCTGATAATGATGATCACCACCCAGGAAGGAATTCTGCCCAGCTCGATGAGTGCGATCATGGCAGCGCACACAAGCAGCTTATCTGCAAGTGGATCCATAAATTTACCGAAATTTGTAACCAAATTGTATTTTCTGGCAATCTTGCCATCAATCAGATCTGTGAGGCTGGCCGCAATAAAAATCACCAGAGCGATCCAGTCCGTATAGGCAAAATTACCAAACCATCCGGCGTGGCCGCCCAGAAGCAGCAGGATAAAGGGGACGATCATAATCATTCGGATAATTGTCAATTTATTTGGAAGATTCATAGTTTTTCTCCTTTCATTACCTAATCTTCATCATGATAAATTTCACCGATCAGGTCATATTCATTAGAACCTGTAACCTGCACTTTTACAAAATCTCCGGTCACTAGGGTTGCCGTCGTATTTAGGAATAAATAGCCATCAACACCCGGAGCATCGCGGTAGGTCCTGGTCACATAGGCATCCTCATCTGCAATTTTGCCTTCCACCATGACTGTAAGTACCTGGCCGACCATATCTTCTGCCTTCTCAAAAGCTATTTCCTGCTGAAGCTCCATCAGTTCCTCCTGACGCTCAAGCTTCACCTCTTCCTCCACCTGATCCGGCATCATGGCCGCAGCCGTATCTTCCTCCTGAGAATAGGTAAATACTCCCAGTCTGTCAAACTCCATTTCATCTACAAATTGCAGCAATTCCTCATGGTCTTCCTGCGTTTCCCCCGGAAATCCGGTGATCAGTGTGGTGCGCAGGCAGATATCCGGGATGGCTTCCCGAAGCCTTTGGATCATCTGACGCAGCTGCTCCTGATTGGTCCTTCGTCCCATTCGCTTTAAAATCCTGTCAGAAGCATGCTGAATGGGGATATCCAGATAATGGCAAACTTTAGGCTCTTTGACAATGACCTCTATCAGCTCCTCAGTCATCTCTTCCGGATAACAATAGAGGATTCTGATCCAATAGATACCGCTGATTTTGGCCAGTTCCTTAAGAAGCTGTGGTAACATTTTCCTGCCATAAAGATCCATGCCATACAAGGTAGTCTCCTGGGCTACCAGAATCAGCTCTTTTACGCCCCCTTCTGCCAGCTCCCTTGCTTCCTCCACCAGGCTTTCCATGGGTACACTGCGGTAATTACCCCGGACCTTGGGAATAATGCAATAAGTACAATGCTTATCACAGCCTTCTGCAATTTTTAAATAAGCAAAATGACCACCTGTGGTGACGATTCTCTTATGTCCCGTCACAGGCTTTGCGTGAATATCCTCATAATGATTCTCACTTTTTCCGGCTAATACCGATTCCACTGCTGCCACGATACTTTCAATGGCAGTAATGCCCACAATGGCATCCACCTGTGGAATCTCCTGCTGGATCTCCTCCCGGTAACGCTGGGCCAGACATCCTGCGGCGATCAGCGCCTTAACCTGCCCGCTTTCCCGAAGACGCGCCATCTCCAACAAGGTATTAATACTTTCTTCCTTTGCATCATTGATAAAGCAACAGGTATTTACCACCACAATATCTGCCTGTGCCTCATCATCGGTAAAGGTATAACCCTTTTCTCCTAACATACCCAGCATCATCTCAGAATCCACCAGATTCTTGTCACAGCCAAGGGAAATAAACAATATCTTCATTCTATGATTCAACCTTTCCATTCACGCTCAAGAAGCAGAAACACGACTACCGGTTTCTGCTTCTTGCTACGGCTCCAAGTAACTTATACTTCTTCGTCGCTCAGAATCTTGATTTTACCCTGATTCAGTTCTTCTACAGCGATGGACAGTGATTTACTTGATTTCTCCGGTACCAGTGCTTCTTCGCCACCGATCAGCTGTCTCGCTCTCTTGGCTGTGGCCATCACGATGGAATAACGGCTGTTTACCACAGGCGCTTCTCCAGGCTCTACCTCACTGTTTACTACTTTCATTAAATCGGAATAAGATGGATGTAACATTATTCTTCTGCTCCTTTCGAAAACTCTTTCAACTCTTCTCTAATTTCTTTTATAAAAGCTTCTCTGCGCACAGGTGCCCTGCGGGCAGCTTCCACCAGACGGTGGATCTCCTCTACGCATTCCTCCAAAACGTCATTTACTACTATATAATCATAGGCTTCCATGCCTTCTGATTCCTCATATGCTCTGGCAAGACGTTTACTGATCACTTCCTGCGATTCAGTACCTCTGCCTACCAGCCTGCGCTCCAATTCCTTGGCACTGGGCGGGGTTACGAACAAAAGAAGGCTATCGGGGAATTTCTCCTTTACCTTCAGTGCTCCCTGTATCTCAATCTCCAACACCACGTCCTTACCGGCCTGAAGCTGCTGCTCCACATAAGCCTTGGGCGTGCCGTAATAATTGCCGCAATAGCAGGCATACTCAATCAACCCATCCTCCGCAATGGTACGTTCAAACTGCTCTTTCGTGGAAAAAAAGTAAGCCACACCTTCCTCTTCCCCTTCTCTGGGACTTCTGGTCGTCATGGACACGGAAAGAGCATAATTATCATATGTCTGTAACAGACGCTTCATCAACGTCCCCTTACCGGCTCCGGAAAACCCGGATACCACGATAAGTACTCCTTTATCCTTCATACTCATACTCCTCCTCTTGTTTCGGCTGCTCTCTCCCTACGGAAGAATCCAGGCCGGCCTGTGCCCTGCCTGTAATGGTCTCCGGCAAAAGTGCCGACAATACGATCTGACTGTTCTCCATCACAAGTACAGCCTTTGTCTTACGCCCCTGGGTGGCATCGATGGCAATGCCCTTCTCCTTGGCATTCTGCACCATCCTCTTCACCGGTGCGGAATCGGGGCTAACAATGGCGATGATCTTGGAAGTATTGACCATATTACCGAATCCGATATGAATCAGCTTGTTCATGCAAGATTCCTTCCTTTATGTTTGCGGTTTCTTCCGTTCACGTCGCGCCATTCGCAAAGGTGCCTTCGGCACTTTCTCGCCGCTTCGCGGCTAACTTTGCTCATATGATGGCGCTCCCTTCGTCAGCTCAGGCATGAAAAGCTGCATGCGAGCATGCACTTTTCCTGTCAGTGCTGACGCGTGAACTGGTTACTCAATGTTTTGTATCTGTTCCCTGACCTTCTCAATCTCGGTCTTTAATTCAATGGCACAGTTGGAAACTTCCAGATCATTGGCCTTGGAAAGAATGGTATTGGCCTCTCTGTTCATCTCCTGAGCAATAAAATCCAGCTTCCTTCCGATGCTGCCGCCCTCTGCCAAGGTTTTCTTTGTGGTCTCAATGTGACTCCGAAGACGTACCAATTCCTCGTCTACACAGATTCTGTCAGCCATGATCGCCACTTCTGTCAGAAGCCTGCTCTCATCAATCTTCACATCCTCTAAAAGCTCTCTCACCTTATCTGCCAGCTTCTCATGATACTCAGCCAGTATCTGAGGGGAACGCTCACTGATAAAGTCTGTTAATTTAAGCATCCCATCCAGCTTACCGATCAGATCCTCCTTTAGATTCTCTCCTTCTACGATTCTGGTCTGTACAAAGCCCTCAGCCGCTCCGGCCACAGCCCTTTGCAATTCCTTCCACAGTTCTTCCTCATCCATGGTCTGTTCTTCCATAGTAAAGACCTCCGGATACTTGGAAAGTGTAGACACTCTCACATCATTATCCAACTGGAACTCCTCTGCCATCTGATCCAGATATTTAAGATATTCCGCAGCAACCTCTCTGTTATAACGGACTGTGGTGTTACTCTCGCTGAAATCCTCATAGGTAATGAAAACATCTACCTTACCCCTGGAGATATACTTCTTTAACTCCGTGCGGATGGCAGATTCAAAAAAATTAAGATTCTTGGGCATCTTGATATTCACGTCCAAGTAACGGTGATTCACTGATTTCATCTCTACCGTAAACTTACGATTATTCTCGGCCACTTCACACCTGCCGAAACCGGTCATACTCTTTATCATATGCGTGCTCCAATCTTGCGTCGGAAGTGATATATACACTTCATCTTATTATAAAACAAGATTGTGGTAGCGTCAAGAGTGGAGTTCATTTTCTCAATAATCTCTTGCTTTCTATTTTGTCATCTGGTAAACTATACATAGATTATGCGCAATGAAAGTGAGGTTTACCTTATGGCATTTGACGGCATTACCATAGCCTGTATCGTAAAAGAAATGAAGGACTCCCTATTAGGAGGAAGATTATATAAGATCGCTCAGCCGGAGCCGGATGAGTTGTTGCTGACGATCAAAACACAAAACGGGCAGAAGCGTCTGTTCCTCTCAGCCAACGCTTCTCTTCCGCTGATCTATCTGACTGATACCAATAAACCCAGTCCCATGACTGCCCCTAATTTCTGCATGCTGCTTAGAAAGCACCTGCAGAACGGACGTATCGTGGACATCTCCCAGCCGGGGCTGGAACGAATCGTCCATATGGATATCGAGCATCTGGACGAAATGGGTGATTTAAGACGCAAACGCCTGATCATCGAGATCATGGGCAAGCACAGTAATATTATCTTCTGCAATGAGGAAGGGATGATACTGGACAGTATCAAGCATGTGTCCGGATTGGTCAGCAGTGTCCGGGAGGTACTGCCAGGGAAACCGTATTTTGTACCGCAGACTCAGGACAAACTGGACATCTTTCAGACTGGTATAGAGCAATTTATAGATGCAGTTTCCTCTAAACCCATGCCAGTTTATAAAGCCATCTATCAAAGCTTTACCGGCATCTCGCCGATAATGGCTCAAGAGATGTGTTATGGATCAGGTATCGATGGTGATGCTCCTACTACGTCTCTGGATCATACACAATACACCATACTTGGCATTGCTTATTCTGACATGGTCACGAAGCTTCGGATAGGAGATTTTGAACCCAACATTGCCTATACAGGCTCTGATCCTGTCGAATTTGCAGCCCTTCCTTTAACCATGTATGAGACCGGCCCGGACCATAGCGTTCCTTATGAATCCATGTCCACACTCTTAGAGATTTATTATGCAGAGAAGAACACACTGACCCGCATCCGCCAGAAATCTTCTGACCTGCGCCGGATCGTGCAGACGGCTCTGGAACGTAACGTAAAAAAGTACGACTTACAGTGCAGACAAATGAAGGACACTGAAAAGCGGGACACTTATCGCATCTACGGTGAATTACTGAACACCTACGGTTACAATGTGGAGCCCGGCAGCAAGTCCATGGAGGCACTGAATTATTACACAAATGAAATGATCACCATCCCGCTGGATCCTACCATGACGCCCCAAGAGAATGCCAAGAAGTATTTTGATAAATATAACAAACTGAAACGTACCTACGAGGCTTTGGCAGAATTAACCAAGGAGGTAAAGGTAGAAATCGAACATCTGGAATCCATCAGCGCTGCTCTGGATATCGCCCTGCAGGAAGAAGACCTGGTAGAGATTAAGGAAGAGCTGACAGAAAGCGGTTATATTAAGCGAAAAGGCGGTATGAAGAAAGTCAAGGTAACCAGCAAACCTTTCCACTACGTGAGCAGCGAGGGTTTTCATATTTACGTAGGGAAAAATAATTACCAGAATGATGAACTGACCTTTAAATTTGCCACCGGAAATGACTGGTGGTTCCACGCTAAGGGAATGGCAGGATCCCACGTGATCGTGAAAACAGAAGGGGTAGGGGAACTGCCGGATCGAACCTTTGAAGAAGCCGGGCGGCTGGCGGCTTATTATTCCAAAGGGCGTGGACAAGATAAGGTAGAAATTGATTATATTCAGAAGAAGCATGTGAAAAAGCCAGGTGGAGCGAAGCCCGGGTTTGTGGTGTATTATACCAATTATTCGTTGATAATTGACTCGGATATATCAGGGATTACACAAGTTTCTTAAAAATAATCGAGTAGGAGGCGGTGTCTAGCCGCCGTCCTCTCACACCACCGTGCGTACCGTTCGGTACACGGCGGTTTCAATAGTTGACGTGCATAGACTGATATGCTGTGGAGAGATCATAAAATCCCCAGTTTATCAGTCTT
>JAZQGM010000110.1:0-2897 GCA_045540075.1 Acetatifactor sp.
CAAGATCTTCAAGCTTAGTTCTGAAGAAAAGAGCCTTCTCTCCATGCTTTTTTCCGAAGGGCTATCCTGCTTTCGCCTGGCTGACCAGCGCAATCCCCTTCTGCAGAAGCTGGTAAAGATCACCCCTTCCCCCTTCGGCAGTAGCCAGATGACCAAAAATCTGTTGGAGATTTTCCTGATCAGACTGTGCCGCAACAACGATGTAGTGACCAAGAAGCACCGCCAGAGCTTTGTGATCGATGGTGTGGAAGTGCCTTATAATGTGAAGGAGATCCTGGATTATCTCAATGATAATATTTACGGGAAAGTCACCATCGGCGATATCGCCAAATATACCGGCAAAAGCGAAAGTACTGTAAAATACCTGTTCTCTTTGTACAAGAACTGCGGTATCATACAGTACTATAACTCGTTAAAAATCGCGGAAGCGAAAAGGCTCATAAGAGAGGATCAGTATAATATGGCCCAGATCGCGGATCTTTTGCACTTTGACAATCCGCAGTACTTTTCTAAGTGCTTTAAACACTTTACCAATATGACGCCCAGTGAATATAAAGGATCTATTATCAAATAAGGAGCTCTTGAAATCTCTCACCCCCGGTATTTGTCAGCAGATACCGGGCAGTTCATTCACCGGTGGCTGGCACGCCCGCCCCCGGCAAATATAGAAGGTGGTCTGATCATTTTTCAGCGGATATTCTTCTGTGGGATTCTCTAGTACACGCACAACCCCATCCAAAGACACCCGGCAGGGCAAGTCCTCCGGCACCCGGCCATCCTTTCCCACCACCACGATTTTCTCCGGCGGATCCATGAATTCTGCCAAAGCCACCAAAAACATAGCATAACCGGCCGGATAATGCTCTGCCTCTGCACTCATAAACTGAAGCTGCCGCAGCGCCCGATCCTCATACTGCTTCTCTCCCGTCAGCAGGTACAGCTGCACGAGGTTATATGCCATGGCGGAATTGCCACTGAACACCGCGCCGTCATAAGTCTCCTTGGGGCGCAGGATCAATTGCTCATTGTCCTGTCCGTAGAGGAAAAAACCACCCTGCTCCTCATCATAAAAATCAGCAACTGCCTTCTCACAAAATTGACAAGCCCGCTCCAAATATTCCTTTTCCAAAGTAGCCCCATATAAGGCCAGCAAGGCAAACGCCTGATTGGAATAATCATCCAGGAATCCTTTACCGTTTCGCTTCCCCTGTCTGTAACTTACATACAACACATCTTTCTCACAAAGCTTCTCCTCAATAAATTTCCAAGCATCTTGGGCAGCATTCAGATAGGCCTTCTTCCCGGTAACACGGTATAAATGGCACATGGCCGCTATCATCAAGCCATTCCAAGAGGTCAGAATCTTATCATCCAAATGCAGCGCATACCGGCCTTTGCGATACTCATAGAGCTTCTTCAGACTCTCCGCATCTTTCCAAAACATATGATCAGCCTCCAAAAGATTAGCAATGTTTTTTCCTTCGAAATTCCCTTTCTCAGTAATATCAAACTGCTCACAAAAAGCTTTCCCTGCCTTCTCTCCCAGCACTTTTATGACCTCAGAGACTTTAAACAAATAGTATTTTCCTTCCACGCCCTCACTATCTGCGTCCTGGGCGCAGTAAAAGCCACCTTCCGGAGAAGTCATTTCCCGCAAAATATAATCCCCGGTCCTTTGAGCCACCTCACAGTACAAATGATTCTTGGTCAGCTGATAAGCCTTACAATAAGTCAGGATCAACAGCGCGTTATCATACAACATCTTCTCAAAGTGAGGCACCAGGAAAAAACGATCAGTGGAATACCGGCTGAAACCACCGCCAATATGATCAAACATGCCGCCACGATACATTTGGCGAAGCGTTTTTTCTACCATTTTCAGGGCAGGCTCCACCTTGCTCTTCTCGTAATACTTCATAAGAAACAGCAGATTGTGGGGTGTGGGAAACTTAGGCGCATCCCCGAAACCACCATATTTGTGGTCAAACGTACGCTGATATTGGTCAAAAGCAATGGTTAACAATTCCTCATCCAAAGCACTCTCCAATACACTTGCACCATCATCTGTAACCCCTTTTATTCCACCACCTGCATCACCATCTGTCCCATCACCACCGGCTCTTCCATTGACAGTGGCCGTTTTACCCTGCAAATAAGTTAAAACACATTCCGCCGATTCCAGAAGCTCCTGCCGCGCTGTCACCCATTTCTCATGAATCGCCAGCAGCAACTCCCCAAATCCCACCTGACCATACCTGGCCGTCTTTGGAAAATACGTGCCTGCAAAAAATGGCTTCTGATCCGGCGTCAGAAAAATCGTAGTGGGCCAGCCGCCACTTCCCGTAAACGCCTGACACACCGACATATAGATACTGTCAATATCCGGCCGTTCCTCTTTATCCACCTTAATGGAGATAAAATATTGATTCAGAATCTCTGCGATTTGTTCATCTTCAAAACTCTCATGGGCCATCACATGACACCAGTGACAGGTGCTGTAACCGATGCTCAAAAGAATGGGCTTATCTTCTGCCTTTGCCCGGGCAAAAGCCTCATCGCACCAGGGATACCAGTTTACAGGATTGTCTGCATGCTGCAGTAAGTAGGGGCTTGTCTGATCTTTTAAATAATTTTGCATACTTCCTCACATTCTGCCGGCTTGGTGGGGTACTTACACCACCTTGGCGAGCTTTGGTTTATTCCGTTAGTATGCTGAATTTTGCATAAAATATGCTGACCCATAAAACCAATATAATACTTGAGTTTCCGCAAACTGTAATATAAAAATGGATATGTTTACCCAAAGTACTTTTCTGCCGATTTTTTGAGCGTCTGATAGCGTCAGTTCAATGAGTAGAGGCACTTTAATAAGCCCCATCCGGGGGCTTTGACCCACC
>JAZQGM010000111.1:0-8275 GCA_045540075.1 Acetatifactor sp.
AGGCGTTCCGGCGCAGCCACCGTGGGAGAGGTCCGGGCAAAATTGCCACCGGGCAGGCATGGTCCGTATAGCGGCACGCTCTCGCTCCGTGAAAAACGCAGCGGTACTAGGGCTCGAAAGTACCGAGCCCAAGGACCGACGTTTTTCAAGGGCCTTTATACGGACCATGCCTGCCCGGTGGCAATTTTGCCCGGACCTCTCCCACGGTGGCTGCGCCGGAACGCCTCCTTCGCGTATTTTTTTTAAAACATATCTTGCATTTTTATACTAATTAGGTTACAATGTCCTCGTAACAGATGTTTTTTTGAGAAAGGAAGCACACAATGAAAAGAAAAGCTTTATCAGCTCTTCTGATGGTTGTGTTGTCACTGGCCCTTACACTGTCAGGTTGTGCAGGTAAGAGGCAGGGTGAGAGTACCGGATCTCAGATTACCATTGGAATACCACAGGATGTAGAGGACAGTCTTGACCCACACAAAGCAGTTGCGGCAGGAACGGAAGAGGTATTTTTCAACATGTTTGAAGGTCTGGTGAAGCCGGACAGCGATGGTAATTTAAACCCTGCTGTAGCCAGTGATTACAAAGTTTCAGAGGATAAAAAGACTTACACATTTATCTTAAGAGAGGGTGTGAAGTTCCACGACGGGAGCCTGGTCACAGTAGAGGATGTCAGATATTCGATTGAAAGATGCGCCGATACCAGTGAGGGAGCCCCTTTGGTAGCGGCGTTTGCTAATATTGTAAGTATCAATACACCGGATGAGAAGACCATAGAGATCGTTTTGGCAGAGTCCAATGCAGATTTCCTGGCGGCCATGGATACTGCCATCATACCGGCGTCTAATGAGACCCCGGATACGGTGGCCATCGGAACCGGTCCCTACAAGTTTGTCTCCCATGCGCCCCAAGAGAGCTTCGTGATGGAGAAGTTTGAGGAATACTGGGGAGAGAAGGCGCACATTGACAATGTGATCCTGAAGGTATGTGCCAACGCAGATTCCATTGTCATGAACTTAAACGGTGGCGCCATTGATATGTACGCAAGGCTCACTTCCACACAGGCATCCCAGCTAAACGGTCAGTTTGAGGTGTTGGAAGGAACCATGAATCTGGTACAGGCTCTGTATTTGAATCATGCAGTAGAGCCTTTTAACAATGAAAAGGTGCGTCAGGCCCTGTGCTATGCTGTGGACAAGCAGTATCTGTTGGACATGACCTCCGATGGGCATGGTACCCCTGTGGGAAGCTCCATGTTCCCGGCTTTTGGGAAGTATTATATGCCGGAACTGGCAAACCACTATACCAAGGATGTGGAGAAGGCCAAGCAGCTGTTAAAAGAGGCAGGATATCCTAATGGATTTACCTTTACGATCAAGGTGCCTTCCAACTATGCGCCACATGTGGAGACAGCTCAGGTACTGGCAGAAGAGTTAAAGACCATCGGTGTGACAGCCCAGATCGAACTGATTGAGTGGGAGACCTGGGTCAGTGATGTCTATTCCGGTAGAAAGTTTGAAGGAACGGTTGTGGGATTGGATGCCTCCAGTCTGACCGCCAGCTCCATGCTGATCCGTTTTACTTCGGACAGTTCCAAGAATTTTATTAATTATAATAATCCCGTATATGATGCAGTGTATGCCAAGGCAGAGACCTCCATTGATGAGGAGGAGCGTACGAAAGCATTTAAAGAGTGTCAGCAGATCCTGACAGAAACTGCAGCTAATGTATATATTCAGGATATGGCAGAGTTTGTTGCGTTGAACAAAAAGTATGCAGGTTACGAGTTCTATCCTCTTTACGTGCAGGATTACTCTAAGCTGTATATCGTGGAAGAATAAATAAAGAGAGGAGACCCTAAGGTGAAGTACGTTGGTAAAAAAATCTTGACCATGTGCCTTACGCTTTTGCTGGTCTCTTTTCTGGTCTTTCTCTGTTTTACGGTGATACCCGGTGACCCGGCGCTTGCAAAGCTGGGCACGGAGGCCACACCGGAGAGAGTGGAAGCACTGAGAAAAGAGATGGGCCTTAATAGGCCGTTCATGATTCGCTACGGTGACTGGCTGTTTTCTTTTATAAAAGGTGATATGGGTGAGTCCTACAGCTATGGATTGCCGGTAGCACAGATGCTTTTGGACAAGGTGCCAATCACGGTTACCATGAGTGTGATGTCCATTTTGATCATTATAGTAGTGTCGATTCCTTTGGGATTATATGTGGCAAAACATGAGGGCAGTGTGGCGGATCGGGTGATCTACGCTGTCAATCAGGTGATCATGGCAGTGCCGCCTTTCTTTGCGGGGATTTTGATCACACTGTTGTTCGGTATTGTACTGAAGCTGTTTATGCCGGGAGGGTATGTGTCTTATACCCAGAGTGTGGCAGGTTTCTTGGGGTACATGATTTTTCCCTCTATTGCCATTGCACTTCCCAAAATAGCCATGACAGTGAAACTGCTTCGCAGTGGACTGGTAGGTGAAAAGAAAATGGATTATGTGAGGACCGCGTACAGCAGAGGAAATAACACCAAGGGTGTGCTCTATAAACATATTCTCAAAAATGCCATGTTGCCGGTGGTGACTTTTCTGGGAATGACTTTTACAGACATTATTGCAGGAAGCATTATCGTGGAGCAGGTGTTTAGTATCCCGGGATTCGGGCGTATCCTCATGACCTCCATCTCAAATCGGGATTATCCGGTGGTCATGGCAGTGATCGTAAGCCTGGCTGCGGCAGTTATTGTGATCAATGGTCTGGTGGATCTGATCTATCAGTGGATCGATCCGCGCATACGTCTGGAGGAGCAGTCATGATGAAAAAGAAGAAAAATGACAATCTGGTGATCGGAAGCATTCTGACCGGCGTGATGCTTCTTATGATCCTGGTGGGACTCTTTTTCCTACCTTATGATCCGGAGACCATGAATATTGAACTAAAATTTGCCGGGGTTTCCTTGCGCCATCCTTTTGGCTGTGACAACTATGGCAGAGATATTTTTACCCGGGTGATGGTAGGTGCCAGAACCACCCTTTTGGTTGCGTTGGGGACAGTAGGGATCGGTGCAGGAGCAGGGGTTTTGATCGGTGCTTTTACGGGTTATTTTGGCGGTTGGATCGATGAGGTGATGATGCGGGTGATCGATGCACTGTTTGCATTTCCCAGTATTTTGCTGGCACTGGTAGTTGTAAGTCTATTTGGCAGTGAGAAAAATCAGGTGCTCAGCCTCCTTTTCGGCAGTGGAAAATATCAGGTGATCATAGCGCTGGGAATTGCGTTTATTCCAAGCTTTGCCAGGGTTGTAAGGAGTGAATATCTTAAGCAACGGGAAATGGATTATGTGAAAAATGCCCTTATCATGGGCTGTGGACATTTGCGGATCATGTTCGTCCACATCCTGCCCAATATTCTGCCGGTGTTAGTACCCACAGTAATGATCGGGTTTAACAATGCGGTGCTTGCGGAGGCGGGTATGAGTTATCTGGGGATAGGCGTACAACCGCCGGATGCCAGCCTTGGAAGAATGTTGTCTGAGGCCCAGACGTTTCTGTTTTCCCAGCCTTCTTATGCATTGTTCCCGGGACTTGCGATTGTGGTGCTGGTGCTGGGATTTAGTTTGCTGGCTGATGGTCTGGAAGAGAGGTAGTATATGCTGGAGGTTAGAGATCTTAACATAGAATTTCATGATCATTCCATACCGGAGACCGTGGTGTATGATTTTGACCTGGTGATGGAAGAAGGAGATATCGTGGGTATCGTGGGAGAGTCCGGTTCGGGCAAGACTATGAGTGCCCTGGCCATCTGTGGTCTTTTGTCCAGACATGATATGAGAAAGAGAGGACAGATCCTCTTTCAGGGCAAAGAATTGCTTACTTGCAGCAGGCAGGAAATGCGAGAGCTTCAGGGCGATGACATTGCCATTATCTTCCAGGAGCCTATGACCAGTTTGAATCCGGTGATGAAAATAGGCTGGCAGGTGGAAGAAGTGCTGAAGCTTCACACGCAGATGACCAAAAAAGAACGGTATGAGCGGGCTATCTGGGCCTTAAGAGAGGCAGAGCTTCCTTTCCCGGAGAAGGTCTATGAACAGTATCCTCATGAGTTGTCCGGGGGCATGCGACAGAGAGTGATGATTGCGGCCGCTATTGTGTGCCGACCGAAGATTTTGGTAGCGGACGAGCCTACCACTGCACTGGATGTGACCATTCAGGCAGAGATTATCGAGCTTTTGCAGAAACTGAACCGAGAATATAAGACCGGAATATTATTTATTTCCCATGATCTGAGCCTGGTACGGAAGCTGTGCAAGCGTGTGGTGGTCATGCAGAATGGGTATATCGTAGAGCAGGGAAATACGGAGCAGATCTTCGGAAGTCCTCAGAAAGAATACACAAAACATCTGATCGCAGCCATTCCTAACTGTGATCAGGAGAAGGAAGAGAAGGACTTTTCCCGGGAGAAAGTAGTGCTTTCGGCGAAAGATATTCGCGTCAGCTACTATTCTTCCAAGGGCATCTTGGGTAAGAAACAGGAACAGGAAGTGCTAAAGGGTGTAGATTTTACCCTCCATAAAGGAGAGGTGCTTGGGTTGGTAGGAGAAAGCGGCTGCGGCAAAAGTACCCTGGCAAAGGTGATCGTAGGATTAAATAATGCCTACAGCGGTAAGCTGGAGTGTGCTGCAGGAAGCGTCCAGATGGTATTCCAGGATCCCTACAGTTCCTTAAATCCCATGAAGACCATAGGCTGGATCTTAGAGGAGCCACTGAAAGTGAAAGGCGGTTACACCAAAGAACAGCGCAGGCAAAAGGCACTTTCCATGCTTGCCAAAGTAGGGCTGGAGCCCGAAATCGCAGACCGATATCCCAGACAACTGTCCGGTGGACAAAGACAGCGCGTGGCCATTGGACTGGCACTGATGAGCGAACCCAAAGTATTGGTGGCAGATGAACCGGTGTCGGCACTGGATGTGACCATACAGGCCCAGATTCTAGAGCTTTTGCAAAAGCTGAAAGAAGAGATGGGACTGGCCATTTTGTTTATCTCCCATGACCTGCGGGTGGTGTATGAGCTTTGCGACCATGTGATCATTATGGAGAAGGGCAAGATCGTTGAGAGCGGAACCCCGCAGAAGATATATACAGCCTATGAACATCCTTATACAGGAGAACTGCTTAGGGCTGCTGGGATTGAGAAAGTTGGGGAGAAGTTTTAAATTTAAAGATATTGTAAGGACATGTGGCTATCCGTGGAATGTTGTTTCCCGGATAGTCTTTTAAATTGTAAATATGTGAATAGTATCAGCGTTTTCAGGGCATTGATATCCATTAAGAAGGAAGTTTTGAAAGAGAAGTATTGGAGGATATCATGAACGTAGAAGCGAAAATCACTGACTGGGCTAAGAAGCTCTTTCAGAAGCAGTTAGAGGCGTGCACTGACAAAGAGCTTTATGATGTGTTGTTAAATGTCTGTAAGGAACTGATTGGAGAGAAGAAGCCTATCACCGGAACGAAGAAGGTCTATTATATTTCTGCAGAGTTTCTGATCGGTAAGCTCCTTAGCAATAATCTGTTGAATCTGGGTATTTATGAGGAAGTAGACAGGGTACTTTCAGCCAAAGGAAAGTCCCTATGTGCGGTAGAAGAGGTGGAGCCGGAACCTTCCCTTGGAAACGGCGGTCTTGGAAGGCTGGCGGCCTGTTTTCTGGATTCCATTGCCACTCTGGGACTTTGCGGAGATGGTATCGGTTTAAATTATCACTTCGGTCTTTTCAAGCAGGTATTTGAGGACAAGCTTCAAAAGGCTCGGAAGAATGAATGGATAGAGAAGCAAAGCTGGCTTACCAAGACGGATGTGACTTATGAGGTGGCATTTGGCAATCGTAAGGTGATTAGTCGAATGTATGATATTGATGTGATCGGTTATGAGAATGGTGTGAACAAGCTTCATTTGTTTGATCTGGAAACGGTGGATGAAAGTCTGGTGAAGGAGGGCATTTCTTTTGATAAAGATGCCATTGAGAAGAATCTGACACTGTTTTTATACCCGGATGATTCTGATGAAGCGGGTAATCTATTGCGTATTCATCAGCAATATTTTATGGTGAGTAGTGCAGCGCAGTTGATTCTGGATGAAATGAAGCAAAAGGGCTATGACCTTCATGAGCTCCATGAGCATGTGGTGATCCAGATCAATGATACCCATCCTACCATGGTGATTCCGGAACTGATCCGTATCCTGACGAAGCAGGAAGGCTTCTCTATGACAGAAGCTATTCAGGTTGTCAGCCAGACCTGTGCGTATACCAATCATACCATTTTGGCCGAGGCTTTGGAAAAGTGGCCTCTGCACTATCTGGAAAGGGTGGTGCCCCAACTGGTTCCCATCATCAAGGAGTTGGACGTGCGTGTGCGTAAGCAGTATCCGGATCCTAAGGTACAGATTATTGATGAGAACAGAAGAGTCCATATGGCTCACATAGACATTCATTATGGTTTTTCGGTAAACGGTGTAGCTGCCATTCATACGGATATCCTGAAAGAGACGGAGTTGAATCATTTTTACAAGCTGTATCCGTATAAATTCAATAATAAGACCAATGGTATCACCTTCCGCAGATGGCTGTTGTCCTGTAATAAAGAATTGACGAAACTTTTGGAGGAGACCATCGGAAGCGGTTTTAAGAAGGATGCAGAGGAGCTTCAGAAGCTGCTTATCCTTCAGGAAGACAGCAGGGTTCTGGATGCCATTGCGAAGATCAAGAAGCAGAAGAAGGAAGCGTTGGCTGCCTATATTGCAAAGCATGAGGGTGTGGAGCTTGATCCGGAATCCATCTTTGACATTCAGATTAAGCGAATGCATGAATATAAGCGTCAGCAGATGAATGCGCTGTATATCATCCACAAATATCTGGAAATCAAAAAAGGCAAAAAGCCGGTGAGACCAATATCTTTTCTTTTTGGTGCAAAAGCGGCACCTGCCTATGTGATTGCCCAGGATATTATTCATCTGTTGCTGATACTTCAGGAAATTATCAATAACGACCCGGATGTGGCGCCTTTTATGAAAGTAGTGATGGTGGAGAACTATAACGTAAGTTATGCAGAGAAGCTGATTCCTGCATGTGACGTGTCTGAGCAGATCTCTCTGGCAAGCAAGGAGGCCAGTGGAACAGGTAATATGAAGTTTATGTTAAACGGTGCTGTGACATTGGGAACTGCAGATGGTGCTAACGTGGAAATCCGGGAACTGGTGGGCGATGAGAATATTTATATCTTTGGTCAGAATGCGGATACAGTCATTCAGCATTATGCAGACAGGGATTATGTGTCCAGGGAATATTATGAGAAAAGTCCGGTGATCAAAGAGGCGCTGGATTTTATCGTGAGCAGGGAGACACTTTCCGTAGGACATGAGGAGAACCTGCGAAGATTGTATCATGAACTGCTGAATAAGGACTGGTTTATGACCCTTTTAGATCTGGAGGATTATATTGCCACCAAGGATAGAATGTTTGCTGATTTCGAGGACAGGGAGAAATGGAAGAGAATGAGCCTGATTAATATCGCCAAGGCCGGATTCTTTTCTTCAGACCGCACCATACGTCAGTATAATGAGGATATCTGGAAATTGAGTTAAGTGGTTTTTGTGGCATCAGGTTGGCACAGAAACTAAAAAACCGGAACTGTCAATGTGTAGTCACACAGGGCGTTCCGGTTTATTTGCTATCTATGATGCAAGGCCAGATAGGAATTATGGTATTCTTTGCAGTAAGTAACATCTTGATCAAACCAATCTGGTGGCAAAAAGTTTTCGGCGGCTTCTTTGCTTCCAAATTCCACTTCTGCCATAACGAGGGGAGCAAAAGGTGGGTCAAACACATCCAGTTCGATTGTCAACGTATAATTATCCGGCGGTGTAGGACAGCCTTCCTTGAATCTGGGATGAGGCAGCGGGATACGATACCTGGTCTTGGAGATGATATTACCGTCAGCTTTCGCGCGCAAATGATAATATGCAGATTCGTTTAAAGGCAGATTGCTTTCTTCACGGGCCATCATGCCTTTTCCTTTGTAAGTCAGATAGTATTCGTTATCCTCTTTTCTGACTCTTACTACGGGATCTACACTCAGGTAGGCTTGTTCGATATGATGATGCGGATAGGCTTCCAGATTCTCAGGAAGTGTTTTTAAAGTAAACTTTCTTTCTATTTCCATGATATTCTCCTAACTGTTTTGGGGCATGATATTCATTATCTTAAGTATATCGCTTTTTATGCCGGAAA
>JAZQGM010000112.1:0-21979 GCA_045540075.1 Acetatifactor sp.
GGCCAAGGTGCAGCGCAATCTATTAGATTTTGGCGTGTTCGTGACCCTGTTCCCACAGTTGATCGCCGGTCCCATCGTCAGATATGTAGACGTGCAGGATGACCTGCGGGATCACCATGGCAGTATCGAAGATGTGAGCTATGGCATCAGACGATTTATCGTGGGACTTGCCAAGAAAGTGTTGCTTGCCAATAACCTGGGTCTTTTGTGGGAAGAGGCATTGGCTACCGGCCCGGAGAACCTAAATGTACTGCTTTGCTGGGTAGGAATTTTGGCTTTTGCATTCCAGATTTACTTTGATTCCTCGGGATATTCGGACATGGCTATCGGCCTTGGGGCGATGATGGGCTTTCGGTTTCCGGAGAACTTCAGATATCCTTATATCTCCTGTTCGGTGACAGAGTTCTGGAGGCGGTGGCATATGACTTTGGGGCAGTGGTTCCGCGATTATGTGTATATTCCTCTGGGAGGGAATCGGAAAGGACTGGCCAGACAGGTGGTGAATATCCTGATCGTCTGGATGCTGACGGGAATCTGGCATGGTGCCAACTGGAATTTTCTGCTGTGGGGGCTTTGGTTTGCTTTCTTCCTAATCCTGGAGAAAGTGGGATTTGGCGGGCTTTTGGATTATCTGCCCAAGATATATGGTTTCTTCTATACGGCGGTGGTGGTGCTTTTGGGATGGGTGATCTTTGCCATAGAGGATGTAAATGGAATTTGGATGTATGTAAAGGCCATGTTCGGATTCGGAGTCGCAGGCTTATATAACGGCAATGCCTTGTTCCTGTTAAAAGAATACGCTGTACTTTTACTCGTAGCCGTGGTGGCGTCCATGCCACTGGCAAACAGTTTGGTAAACAGGTTAAATAAGGGCGGAAGCGGCCTGGCCATTGCAGTGAGAAGATTTTGGGAAAAAGTGATCCCGGCCATTTTGTTGCTTGCGTCCATTGCTTATATCGTGGATGCATCCTATAACCCGTTTTTGTATTTCAGATTTTAGTAAGGAGGTCCGTGATGAATGAAAAGTCAAATGCAGCGTTGACAGTTGGTTTCTTCGCTGTGATCATAATGATTTTTACCATGGCTGACTGGTTGACCGATGACCGGATCTACTCTGAGAACGAGAACAGGATGCTGGCTACAAGGCCCAAGCTCAGTGTGGAGACCATATTGGATGGCAGTTTCATGGAGGATTACGAGGCTTATGTGACAGACCAGTTTGTAGGCAGGGATACCTGGGTGGAGCTTAAGACCAGAGGAGATGTGCTGTTACAGAAAAAGGCCATTAACGGTGTCTACCTGGGAGAGGATGATTATCTGATCGAGCAGCACCTTTCTACGGACATCAAGCAAGAGGATGTGGACAAGAAGCTTGCCCTACTGAATGGTCTGGTGGAAAAATATGGTGCCAAGGCCATGCTGATCCCTACGGCAGACAATATATTGACTGATAAACTGCCCTTTCAGGCGGAGTACTTTGATCAGAAGCAGTTTCTGGACCGTGTGGAAGAGGTGATTGGGGAAGAGAACCTGATCAATGTGTATGATACCTTGAAGGCTCATGCACAGGAAGATATTTATTATCGTACGGATCATCATTGGACCACTCTGGGGGCATATTATGGATATGTGGTGTGGAAGAAGCAGGCCGGCAATACGGCGGTTGTAACCTTTGATCCCAAGCATCTGACTACGGTGACGGATGAATTTTGGGGCACGCTGCACTCTAAGCTGAATCTGCCACACAGAGAAGATTCGATTCAGATCTTTCCGGAAACCATGCTAAAACAGCCTAAGATCACGTATGATTTTCAGACAGTGACTCATACTTATTATGAGGCCAAATATCTGGACACCAAGAATAAATATGGGTATTTTCTGGATGACAATCATCCGTTTATAGAGATTGAGACAGGGTATCGAAGAGGTAGAGAGCTGGTATTACTGAAAAATTCCTATGCGAATTGCCTGGTGCCTCTTTTGGCAAACCATTATGATAAGATTTATATGATTGACCTTAGGTATTATAATGGCAAGCTGTCCAATCTGGTGGATCAGTATATGTCACCCCGGACGGACATGCTGGTACTGTATGATTGTATACATTTTATTGAGGATTTTCATTATTATAAATGATCTTGAAAGGTGACAGGGTGAATGGATGCAGTAATTTTTGATATGGATGGGGTACTCTTTGACACAGAGCGCCTGTATATGGAAGGCTGGACCCAAGTGGCGAAGAAGCGGGGGATCGTCGGCATGGAAGAGGTGGCAAGAGGCTGTATCGGACTGAATAGGAGTGATTCCAGAGCCCATGTGCGGGCGCATTACGGTGAAGAGTTCGATTATGATGATTTTCGTGAAGCAGTGACCTCCTGGGTCAAGACCCGCATCAAGATATATGGTCTTCCCATGAAACCCGGTGTGGAACGTATCCTGGGATATCTGAAGCAACGGGGGATTCCCGTAGGCCTGGCTACGTCCACGTCCTATCAAATCGTACTGGAGTACCTGAAAAGTGCCGGAATCCTGGATTATTTCCAGGTGATCGTAACCGGAGATATGATTGAGCATTCCAAGCCCCGGCCTGACATCTATTTGTTGGCATGCCGCAAGTTAGGTGTGGAACCCTCAAAGACATATGCAATAGAAGATTCGCCGAATGGTCTATTGGCTGCGTACAGAGCCGGGCTTAAGTCTATTTTGGTGCCGGATATGATCGAACCAACACAAGAAATGAGGAATCAAAGTCATCAGATTTTTTATGATCTCACAGAGGTCATGCGATTTTTTCAGGAGATTGTATAATTTTCTGAGTCGCTTTAGTGCGTGAGGGATGAAGCATGTGTAATGTAGGAGATAGAGAAATATAATCAGAAGAGGCGGTAAAATATGGCAACATTAGGAATTCCGCAGAATACCATAGCTGTTCTGCAAAAATATAACTTTAATTTTCAGAAGAAATTCGGTCAGAACTTTCTGATCGACACCACCGTTCTGGATCGTATCATAGAAGCGTCCCAGATCACCAAGGATGACTGTGTATTGGAGATCGGTCCCGGCATTGGCACCATGACCCAGTATCTGGCAGAGCGTGCCAGAGAGGTGATCGCGGTGGAAATCGATAAAGCCCTGATCCCTATTTTGCAGGAGACATTGGCGGAGTATGACAATGTCACTGTGATCAATGATGACATCCTGAAAGTAGATATCAATAAAATCGTACAGGAGCGAAACGACGGCAGACCCATAAAGGTAGTTGCCAACCTGCCTTACTACATAACAACACCTATTATAATGGGGTTGTTTGAGAGTCATGTGCCCTTAAAGAGCATCACTATCATGGTGCAGAAGGAAGTGGCTGACAGGATGCAGGTAGGGCCGGGAACCAAGGATTACGGTGCACTTTCCCTGGCAGTACAGTACTATGCCAGACCTGAGATCGTGGCCAATGTGCCGCCCAACTGCTTTATCCCAAGACCCAATGTGGGCAGTGCTGTGATCCGGCTGACACGGTATGAGGAGCCGCCGGTGAAGGTGAAGAATGAGGAATTTATGTTTGCGCTGATCAGGGCTTCTTTTAACCAAAGGAGGAAAACCCTTGTGAATGGACTGGGCAACGCCGCGGGGCTTTCTGTGACCAAGGAGCAAGTGTTGGCGGCGTTGGAAGAGATGGGGCTTTCAGCTACCATTCGTGGCGAGGTGCTTACTTTGGAGCAGTTTGCAGAGTTAAGTAATTTGATATTTGACATACACAGGGGTACTATGTTACACTAGATTAAAAGTGGGTAATTCTACACTTTTTTGGAACAATATAGTGGATAAATCTGGTAAAAAAAATGGGAGCGAAGTACCTTGGATAAGTTTGAATACAAAGTAAGAGCGGAAGAAATCAAGTCATTAATTGCAAAAGGTGATTATGCGCAGGCTGCGGAGATTGCGGATACCATTGACTGGCGGCGTGTGAAGAGTGTCATGATGTTGTGCACCATCAGTGATCTCTATAAGATCAACAGAAGATATGAGGATGCCAGGGATATGCTGCTGTTGGCGTATGACCGTCATCCTGGTGGGAGAACCATCTGTTATTCTCTCTGTGAGCTGTCCATCAAGATGGAAGAGTTTGTGGAGGCGGTAGAGTATTATAAGGAGTTTGTGCAAATCGCACCGAAGGATACAGGAAGGTACATATTGCAGTATAAGCTGTATGAAGCCCAGGATGTGAGTCTGGAGGAGCGGATTGCTGTATTGGAGGAACTGAAGAAGCGGGATTATCGGGAGAAGTGGGCGTATGAGCTGGCTTATCTGTATCACAGGGTAGGTCTGTCCACTCGTTGTGTGGAGGAATGTGATGAGCTGATCCTGTGGTTTGGAGATGGCAAATATGTGATCAAGGCTCTGGAGCTTAAGATGCTTCATCAGCCGCTGACGCCACAGCAACAGCAGAAGTATGAATATCGTTTTGAGCCTCGGTATGATCAGGTGGAAGCTGCGAAGAAGGAACAGGAGTCCGGATGGCAGGAAGTAGCTGAGGGCAATGTTGCACCGGTGAAACAGGAAGCAGTGGCAGAGGAGGCCGAAGTCAAGACCCAATCTCAGGCAGAGAGCCTACAATCAGCTGATGCGTATGATATTCAGGTGAAAACAGTGGATGTCAGTCAATATAATACGATCAATTTGCAGAGAGAATTGGCAGAGGGGCTTAAGGAGGTACTGGGTGATGAGGTGCCGACCATAGCGGAGCCGGTGATCAGTAATGTTGCTGTATCCGGATTTGACCGGGATACAGAGTCTTTTGATTCTTTGCAGATAGAGGAAGTGGACGAAGAGACGCTGGAACCTGAGATGCAGGAGACAGAAATATTCTTCGGAGAAACCGATCAACTTCCCACTGTTGAGGAACAGATAGAAGTTGTCCTACAGTCTGCGCAAAGAGCCAGGAATCCTTTTGAGGAGGCGTTGTCCATGGAGCCCGACGGTCAGATCAGTCTTGTGATGCCGGATGTACAGCAGGTGGATAAGCAGATCACCGGGCAAATGAACATCGAGGATGTGATGAGAGAGTGGGAGCGGCTGAAGAAGGAAGCGCAGCTGGACATGGACATCCCTGATGAAGTGGAAGAGATTGCTGAGATTGAAGAAGCACCGGAGGTTGACGAGCTGTCTGATGAGGCACTTGAGGAACCGTATGACGTGGAACTTGAGGAGCCGGTGATTGAGGAAACATTTGACGTGGAACTTGAGGAGCCGGTGCTTGAGGAAACGTCTGACGAGGAGTTTGACGAGTCGTGTGATGTGGATTTTGACGGGATGGAAGAGAATGAAGCTCCCGCTGAAGAAGCAGTACTCCAGGAACAAAGTGCCGCACCCGCAGAAGAAATCATAGAGCAGGAGAAGCCCCGTATCCGCAACTTATCTAAGGAGGAGAAGGCGCTGTTCGGACCATTCATTCATAATCGTTCTGCCAGGTATAAGCTGATCACTATGCTGGACAATATCAGTATGGCTTCTTACACCGGCAATGTGATCCTCACCGGAGAGGAAGGTGTGGACACCATGAATCTGGCGAAGAATATCATCCGGGATGTGCAGGTGACTGACAGTAATTTCTCTGGAAAGACTGCAAAAATCTCAGGTCAGGCGTTGAATCAGAAGGATGTGTCTGCCATTATGGATCAGTTGCAAAATGGTGCCCTGATCATACAGAAGGCATCGGATATTAACGACAAGACTGCCACTGCCATGTATAAGAAGCTGCAGCGAGAGGGGCAGGGAATCATCGTGGTAATGGAGGATACAAAGAAGAATATGAACAAGTTCCTTCAAAGGAACGAGAGGCTTTCTGAGTGTTTTACTGCACGGATGGATATGGAGGCTTTGAGTAACGAGACTTTGGTGGCTTTCGGCAAGAAATATGCCAGAGAGATGGAGTATTCTATTGATGATCTGGGAGTTTTGGCATTGCACACCAGAATAGAAGAACTCCAGACCATTGATCATGCGGTGACGATCATGGAAGTCAAGGAAATTGTAGATGAGGCCATCGAGCATGCCAATAGAAAGAATATTAAGCACTTTTTTGACATATTAATGGCAAAGAGGTACGATGATGAGGACATGATTATCTTACAGGAAAATGATTTTATGTAATCAGGAGGTAAGAGGGTATGGGAGTAAGGGAACGGGTTTCTATCTCTGAGACAGATCAGTATCTGTTTGGACAGGGTACACATTATGAGATTTATAAGAAGCTGGGGGCACATCTTTCTTGTGAAGATGGTATGGATGGTGTGTTTTTTGCTGTGTGGGCACCGGGTGCAGCCAAAGTGCATGTGGTGGGAACCTTTAATGAGTGGGAGGAAGATGCTCACCCTATGACGAAGATAGGTCCCGGAGGCATCTGGACGGTATTTATACCGGGGATCGGTACAGGGGAGCTGTATAAGTTCCTGATCACTGCTTCGGATGGAAGGAAGTTGTATAAGGCGGACCCTTATGCCAATCAGGCCCAATATCGGCCGGATACGGCGTCTGTGGTTACAGATTTGTCCGGCTTTGAGTGGAATGATGCAGATTGGATGTGGTATCGGGGACAGAAAGATATGACCAGGGAGCCGGTGGCGATTTATGAGTGTCATATCGGATCTTTTTTAAAGCATGAGGATGGTACTACGGCAGGTTATTACAATTATAGAGAGTTTGCGGACAGAATCGTAGAGTATCTGAGTAAGATGAAATATACTCATGTGGAGCTTATGGGGATCGCAGAATTTCCCTTTGACGGTTCTTGGGGATATCAGGTGACCAATTATTACGCGCCCACTTCCAGGTATGGGGAGCCTAAGGATTTCATGTATCTGGTCAATGAGTTACATAAGGCCGGTGTGGGTGTGATCTTAGATTGGGTGCCGGCTCATTTTGCAAGGGATGCTCATGGACTGGCTGAGTTTGACGGTACCTGTATCTATGAACATCCGGATCCCAGGCTGGGAGAGCATCCGGACTGGGGTACCAAGATTTTTAATTATGGTAAGACGGAAGTGAAGAACTTCCTCATCGCCAACGCTTTGTACTGGATGAAGGAATTTCATGTGGATGGGATCCGTGTGGATGCCGTGGCTTCCATGCTTTATCTGGACTATGGCAAGCAGGACGGGCAGTGGTGTCCCAATAAGTATGGTGGAAACCAGAATCTGGAGGCTATTGAATTTTTCAAGCATCTGAACTCTGTATTGCATGGAATGGGGACAGGGTTCATCACCATTGCAGAGGAGTCTACGGCATGGCCGCAGATCACCGGAAGAGTGGAAGATGGCGGTCTGGGCTTTACTTTCAAGTGGAATATGGGTTGGATGCATGATTTTTGTGAATACATGAAGCTGGATCCTCTGTTCCGCAAGGGAAATCATCATGGACTGACTTTTGCCATGAGTTATAATCAGAGTGAAAATTATATTCTGCCTTTGTCTCATGACGAGGTGGTACATATGAAGTGTTCTATGCTGAACAAGATGCCCGGTTATCCGGCGGATAAGTATGCCAATCTAAGGGTGGGATATACTTATATGTTCGGTCACTGTGGCAAGAAACTTCTGTTTATGGGACAGGATTTTGGACAGGAGAGAGAGTGGAGCGAAGAGAGGTCTCTTGACTGGCAGCAGATGGACAATTGGCACAGCAGAGGACTTCATGAGTATGTCAAGGAGCTTCTTTGGCTGTATCGGGAGTTCCCTTGTATGTATGAGCTTGACAAAAGCTTGGATGGATTTGAATGGATGAATGCAGATGATGCAGACCACAGTACCTATTCCTTCGTAAGAAGGTCTTCTTCCGGGTATCCCAGTCTGTTATTTGTACTGAACATGACGCCTGTAAGGTGGGAGAATTATAAAGTAAAAGTGCCCAGGGAGGGCAGGTATTGGCTGAAATTAAACAGTGATGAGCAGCGCTTTGGCGGCGGAGGCAACTGGATTCCCGGTGAGCTGGATGCTTTCTGGGATCATGAGTATGGTCACTTTTCTGTATGCCTGAGTCTGCCGCCCTACGCTGCCTGTGTATATTTGTTTTAAAATTAGCCAGATACAAGTTAGCTAAATACATGTGCTGCCAGAGCTTTAAAAGGAGAGGTGTTGGTCCGTGCGATAGGTTGTGGTTCTTTGGCGGCCAGGGCTGTCAGGTGCTTGTATCGTTTCAGGAGTGCGTTAATTTCATAAATATAGCAGTCGATCATATCTTCGTCTGTGGCATTATCAAAGCCCGCATAAGCGATTTCCAGCGCGATGCGGGTTTTTTCCATGTCTTCCCGTAGAGAAGGGGTTGTATAATCTTCTTCTGTGGTCTGGTTGGTCTTATAGCTCTGGCTGAAAAACATTTTCATACATATACCTCATTTTCGGATTCATATTCTTTGCTACTAAAAGTATAGCCCTTTATGTAGTAAAATATTCCAGATTTGTGAATGGGTGTGATTACATGCGCATAAATATAAACAGGAGCTTTAGGAAAGAGAAGGTGTGGTATGGGAAGTGCAACCGGGATGGTAATGATTGCGGCAGTATGTGGAGTGATACTTGTCATGGTGGCGGTGAAATTGAAGGCGGAGTGGCTTTTGAATGTCTGCGTAAGGGGAGTACTGGGTACCATTGCGATCTTCTTTATGAATTCTTTTCTGGAAAAACAGGGTCTTAACCTGTGTGTAGGCATCAATGCGGTGACTGTTTTGACATCCGCAATCCTTGGATTTCCTGGGGTTGCAGCTCTTTACGGGATTGGTTTTTATAGAATTTTGTAGGTTTTTACCAAAAATGATTTATTTGGTTTTGGGTACTGGACAAATGGAACAAGAGCGTCTATAATGCATTTTACAGTAAAACATTCGAATGTTCTAAGTAACAAATCATAAAGCGCATTACTGCTTTTGACCGAAGTAGTATGTAGCGTTCGGTGGGATAATTTTCTTCCCGGATTTCCAAATTTTTTGGGAGATTTAATGTAAGTTAGGAGGTATTTGTTGAAAGGTAATATTTTAGCTTTATGTGACACGGAGGAAGAATATGCGCAGCATATGACAGAGTATTTGAAAGCGCATAAGGAGGCTCCGTGGGAGATTTATACATATACGGATGTGGAGGAACTAACTTCCTTTGCCCAAGAGGCGGATATCGATATGTTGGTGGTGGCGGAGAATGCTTACACTCAGGAGGTTCGTAAGCTGACTGTTGAAAAGACGGTATTGCTCAATGAGAGCGGTGTGGTTCGCTGGGAGAATATTCGCAATATAAATAAGTATCAGGCAGCGGAATGTGTCTACAGAGAAATTTTCAGTGCTTATATGGATGTAGCAAGGCAGCCCTTGCCACGGTTGGTGACCGAAAGCGCCACTAAAATCATAGGATTCTTTTCACCCATACACCGCTCTTTGCAGACTACGTTTGCACTCACCATGGGGCAGATGCTTTCCCAGAAATATAAGACTCTTTATTTGAATTTTGAGTATTGTGCGGGGAATCCTGAGCTGCTGCAGGATATGAGAGCAAAGGATCTTTCTGATCTGGTGTATTTTCTGAATACGGACAAGGATCGGTTTCTTCTTAGGATGCAGACCATTGTTTTGAAAAAGGGATTAATGGATTATATTCCCCCGGTGAAAGCAGGTATGACGCTTTTAGAGGTCAGAGCGGAGGAATGGATGGAACTGTTAAACAGAATCGTCCAGTCAGGAGAATATGAGTATATTATTCTGGATCTGAGTGAGAGTGTGCAGGGACTCTTGGAGCTTTTGCGCTCTTCTGACAGGATTTTTACACTGACCAAGGATGGAAGGTCGGCAAGAGGTAAGATCGCTCATTATGAGAGGCTGTTGGAGATGTCGGAATATGATGAGCTTTTGACCAAGACAAGCCGTTATCGTCTGCCAAGGTTTCGTAAGATCCCGGATGAAATTGAACTTTTGACCAAAGGAGAATTGGCTGATTATGTGAGAAGGATCATGGGGGAGGTGACCGGGTGAAGGAAGTAATGGAGTGGAAGCGGGAACTGCGTCTAAAGGTGCTGGACAGGATCGATTACGAGCGGGAAATGACGGATCAGGAAGTGGAAGACATTATTGATGAGGTCATGCTTAGGGAAGAGGGGATGCAGGTATGCTCCATAAGGCTCAAACAGCGGATTCGGAGGGAGTTGTTTGATTCCTTGCGCCGGCTGGATATTTTGCAACTATTTGTGGAGGATCCAAGCATTACGGAGATCATGATCAACGGCAGGGAACATATCTTTGTGGAACGGGAAGGGATATTGGAGGAGCTGGACATGCAATTTGAATCTCTGGAGAAGCTGCAGAACGTGATCCAACAGATCGTGGCAGGCTGTAATAGGACAGTAAATGAAGCCTCTCCTATCGTGGATGCCAGGCTAAGTGACGGCGCCAGAGTGAACGTGGTAATGAATCCGGTGGCTTTGAACGGACCGGCTGTGACCATCAGAAGATTTCCCGGTAAACCCATTACCATGGAGGAATTGGAGCGCCGGCAGTCTGTCAGCAGGGAGGCAGCATTGTTTTTACAGATGCTGGTACAGGCAAAATATAATATTTTCATTAGTGGAGGCACTGGTAGTGGAAAGACTACTCTGTTGAATGTGCTGTCAGGGTATATTCCGGTTACAGAGAGGGTGATCACCATAGAAGATAATGCGGAATTGCAGCTTCAGGGGATTCGGAATCTGGTGCGGTTGGAGGTGCGTAACCAAACCGCAGAAGGGTGTGATATGATTGGGATACGGGATCTGATCAGAACCTCTCTGCGTATGAGGCCGGACAGAATTATCGTAGGTGAAGTCAGAGGACCGGAGGCCATAGACATGATACAGGCTATGAATACAGGGCATGAAGGCAGTATGAGCACCGGTCATGCCAACAGTGCACAGGACATGCTGTCTCGTTTGGAAAGTATGGTTTTGATGGGGATGGAGATCCCATTACAGGCAATACGAAGTCAGATTGCTGCCGGAATCGATATTATCGTGCATCTGGGGCGGCTTCGGGATGGATCCCGTAAGGTATTGGAAATTTTGGAGCTGACAGGGTGTGAAGAAGGACAGTACTGTCTGAATCCGTTGTTTTTGTTTCAAGAGAGTGGGAAACAGTCAGGCAGCAGTGTGCAGGGAGCCCTTAGGAAAGTAGGTGAATTGATTTGCGATGAAAAGCTTAAGAGAGCCGGGATTGACCAGAAAGAGAGACTATGACAGGCATAAGTGGAGTCGGAAGGAATTGGTCTTGGAAGGGATGAAGTGCGTGTTCATCGTGGTTTCCTTAAGTGTGTATTTTTACAGAAGTCTCTGGGCTGTGATTCCTTTATGTGGGATCGGTGTATGGTTTTGGAGAAAAGATTCCAGACGCAAAGCTAAAGAGGACAGGCATAGGTTATTGCTGCAATTCAGGGATATGATACGGTCTGTGGCAGGAGCGATGCAGGCCGGTTACAGTGTGGAGAATGCCTTTTTGGAAAGCTATGAAGACATGTGTATGATGCATGGTCAGGAAGCAATGATCTGCCGGGAACTGAAGTTGATACAAAGGGGGCTGGTCATGAGTCTGACGATGGAAGAATTGTTGGAAGATCTGGGCAGACGCAGCCGGACAGAGCAGATACAGGAATTTGCAACAGTATTTGCCATAGCAAGAAGAAACGGTGGGAGTATGACAGAAGTGATCCGGTCTTCGGCCACGCTGATTCAGAGGCAGGTGGATATGAGAGAAGAAATTCTGACCCAGACTGCCGGACGCAGAATGGAACAAAATATTATGAATATGATGCCCTTTGGCATATTGACTTATATCGGTATCAGTAACAGAGGATATTTTGATATGCTTTACCACAATCTGTCCGGGGTGTTGATCATGAGTGTAAGTCTGGCAGCATATCTGGTCGGTTGTCATCTGGCAGAGCTGATCCTTAACAAGACCATAAGTGTATGGGAGTAGAGAAGCGATGTATGTGATTGGAATAATTACGTTGTTGTTTTATGGTGGGCTGTGGCTGGTTTCCAGAAAGATGCAGGTACAAGGGAAAGGTGTCAGGCTCATGATGCGCATGGCGGCATGGATATACGAGAAAGTATCAGAATTGGCAGGAGAAAGCATGGAACAGGGCCAAAATCTTGCAAAGCTGGAGAAATTGTATCCGGAGAAAGAGGCAAAGCAGTTGCTTTGGCAATATTATGTGGAAAAACTGAGTCTGGTGCTTACAGTGATTCTGGCAGGGACCATGTTGGCAACAGTGGTCTCTTTGCAGGCAGAAGGAGAAAGAAGACTTCGGGGCGGCAGCGTGGTAGAAAGAGGAAATTATCGTGACCCCAACCAGCAAATGCAACTGAACGCCAGTGTGGAAGGGTATCCGGAGCAGACCTTTTCATTGTGGATAAGCGGGAAAGTTCCTGATAAGGAAACTGTGGATCAATTGGAACAGCAATTCTGGGAGAAATTGAAGGAAATAGCTCTTTCGGAAAATGCATCCTGGGATTCGGTGTGTGAAGAACTTATGCTGAAACAGCGTTTGGAGAACTATCCCTTTGATGTGGAGTGGAGTAGCGAATGTCCTCATATCCTGGATGATGAGGGGAATGTAAAAGCACTTTCCCGTGGCGAGGAGGAGAGGGTGACACTTACAGCAAAGATTACATACTACCAATGGGAGTGGTTGCACACATTGGATGTGACGGTGGTCTCAGTATTGACGGAGGAGGAATTGTTCTATCAGGAGCTGGAGCAGTTATTAATCGGGCAGGAGGAAGAAAGCAGGCAGGAGGACGGGGTGGTGCTGCCTGATGTGTGGCAGGGTAAGGAAATACGATGGAAGGAGCAGTTGGAAAACCATGGACTTACCTTGTGGGTTCTTGTCATGGCGACCGGTGTGGGAATCTTCTTTTTGAAGGATAAGGATCTGGATACACAGTTGCAGGAAAGACAGAAACAGTTGAGAGATGCTTATCCGGGAATCTTACATAAGTTGGAATTATATCTGGGTGCAGGGCTTACCACAAGAGGGGCTTTTGTGCGGATTGCAGAGGAGTATCTGCAAAAAAGAAAAGAGGGAAAGGTGCCCCATCCCGCATATGAGGAGATCCTTCATACCTACAGAGAACTGGGTCTGGGAATGGTGGAAACCAAGGTATATGAGCGATTCGGCAACAGGTGTGGAACACAGGAATATGTGAGACTGGGCGCACTTTTGGCCCAGAATGTGAAAAAGGGCAGCAAGGGCTTGGCCAACAGGTTAAGGGAAGAAGCGGAGGAAGCGCGAAAGGAACAAATGCAGCATAGCAGGCAGCTTGGTGAGGAAGCATCTACAAAGCTTCTGGTGCCTATGGTAATGATGCTTGGTATTGTTATGGTATTGATCATGATTCCGGCATTTGGTTCCTTTTGATAGTAATATTTATTTTATATTTACGAAAAGGAGAAAGAGAACATGAAGAAAAGGATGAAAAATTGGAAGAATTTCTGGAAGGATTTTTGTGAGGAAGAAGATGGAATGGGAACGGTGGAAATTATATTGATCATAGTGGTATTGGTAGGTCTGGTTATTATATTTAAATCTCAGATTTCGGAATTGGTAGAATCTATTTTTCAGAAGATTACTTCACAGGCATCGCGTGTATGAAGAATGAGAAGCAGAATTTACAAGGAACCGGTGGATATCTGACGGTATATGCTGCGTTATCTCTTGCGGTGCTTTTGTCTCTGTTTCTGGCCTTGTTGGAGGGGATCAGGTTCCACACATTACAGTTAGAGGCGCAACTGATCACAGATATTGCCGCAGACAGTGTGTTGGCTGAGTATCATCGGGAGTTGTTTGAACAATATGGTATGTTCTGGATAGACACTTCTTATGGTACGGCACAACCTTCTGTAAATGCGGTGAAAGAACATATGGAATGGTATGTGCAACAGAATTGTAATATGGAGGACGTGTTCTTGGGCAACTTTCTTTATAAGGATTTTCTGGGAATGAGTCTTGATGGCATCACGATACTTGGCACGGCCGTGGCTACTGACGATGGCGGTCGATTGTTTCGTAAACGGGCTGTGGAAGTGGTGGAGGATGATATTGGTATCACATTTCTGGAACAGGTGTCTCAGTGGCTTGAAATAGTGGAGGTATATGGTCTTCTGGAAAGCAGTCTTGAGGAGGACAAGAGACAGGCGGATGAGGCCATAGAGGAGTTGAATGGCCGCAAGATTCAGGTGGGAAAAAAGTGGGTCACCATAGAAGTGGAAAATCCCACAGTACCCATTGAAGAAATGAAGCGAAAAGGTATCCTGAATCTAGTCATGGATCACCCAGAAGAAGTATCTGCCAAGGGGATTGATCTTGACCAACTGATCAGTCAGCGCAGATACAAGGAAGGAATCAATCAGGGAAATTGGGTGGCGGAAGATGAGGAAAGCTTGATAGATCGGCTGTTATGGCAGGAATACTTGGTGAATCATTGTGGATTCTATGGTGAGGAACTGGAGGATTGTGCTTTGCAATATCAATTAGAGTATTTGATCGTGGGCAAAAGCAACGATACAGACAATTTAAAAGGCGTGCTACATCGTATCAGTGCCATTAGAGAAGCGGCCAATACCCTTTACCTGTATTCGGACAAGGTGAAATCAGCCAGTGTGGATGCGGTGGCAGCGCTGCTTGCAACTGCAGTCACACTTCCGGAGTTGCAGCCTGTTTTCAAG
The DNA here is from genome assembly GCA_045540075.1 of Acetatifactor sp. GTDB lineage: Bacteria > Bacillota > Clostridia > Lachnospirales > Lachnospiraceae > Acetatifactor. The sequence continues at coordinate 14,732 of JAZQGM010000112.1, forward strand.
ACGGTGATCATGTTGGGTTGGGCTTATGCAGAGAGTCTGTATGATGTGAAATGTCTGTTGGAGGGAGAGCGCATTCCATTATTAAAAACGAGGGAGTCGTGGCATTATGATCTTAGGTTTGTCCTGGAGGATATAAACCTGGATTGGTTATCTGCAGAGGATGAGCAGGGAGAAAATGGAGAAGGAGAGCCGGTTTTTGCGTTGTCATATGCAGATTATCTGCGGATTTTTCTAGCCTTATCGTCCTTGGAGAATCAGACTTTTCGCATGATGGATATTGTGGAAATGGATATCAGGCAGACTCCCGGTAATATCTATTTTCGTATAGACGGTTGTGTGGACCGGATTGAGGCAGAGGTCTGTATCAAAAGCAATTATGGATATGCGCTGCGGATTCAAAAGAACAAGAAGTATTAATTCTAATTGACTTTCAATGACGGAAAGGAGGTGGCAGCGGTGTCCTCTTTATGGATAAAACAATTGGTTGTTGCTATAAGACATTATTTCAAAAGGAACCCTTATCTCACACTGCAGATGTTGCGAAATAAAATGAGTCTTGCCCGAGACTTGTGTCCACCAGTATTTATAAAGGGGACACCGCTGCCGTACCTCCCGGGAAGCATGACGGTGGAAGCAGCGGTGGTCATTCCAATGTTTTTATTTTTCTTTCTGAATTTGATGTCAGCTATAGAAATGATTAGGCTTCATGGGAATCTGGAGCTGGCATTGTGGGAGAACGGAAAGGCCATGGCAGTGGGTGGATATGCATATGATAGGATATTCAGTGACGGAGAGGGTGAGGAGAAGAATGAGGTAATGTGGGAAGACGTGATTAGAGGGCTTGGAACTACGGCCATATCTGATCTTATGATAAGCAATGCAGTAGTGAATGATTTGGGAAAAGATTATTTGGAGGAATCTCCCTTGACGTATGGAGAAAAGGGATTGGTCTTTCTTGAATCATCCTATGGAGAAGACGACTGTATTGATGTAAAAGTAACTTATCAGGTGTCACCGGTTTTCCCTATTCTCGGTTTTAAGTCCTTTCGTATGGTCAACAGGTATTATGCCAGGGCTTGGACCGGTTATCCGGTTGATGATGAAGACCATGTGGCCCGGGATTGTGTGTATGTCACCCCATATGGTGAGGTGTACCATGTGAGTCGCCAATGTTGTTATCTTACCAGAAGTATACGCGCGGTAGGAATTTGGGAAATGCACAGTCTGCGTAATAGTAGAGGAGAGAGGTACGTGCTGTGTCAGATATGCCGGGGACCGGGACAAATGATTGTATATGTGACACCGGATGGCAATAGGTATCATGAAAAGCAGGATTGCCCCAACTTGAAAAGGACAATTATTCATTTGGAACGTGCAGCGGCTGTGGAAAGGTATCGACCTTGCAGCAGGTGTGCTATGTGAGTGGAGGAATTATGTGGAAGACAATAGCATTCATCTGTTATTTGATTATACTTAGTATCTATGATATCAGAACCAGGCAAATTCCCATAGTGTGGTTGGTAATAGGCGGTGTGGCGGCATTGGCTAATATAATATATCTGTGTCTGTGTCAGCCTTCTGTGGAAATTGTGGTAGAATTATGGAAAAGCTTTATGCCAGGACTATTGATGCTGGCAATTGCAAGATTCAGCGGTAAGATCGGCAGTGGTGATGGCTGTGTGTTACTGGTGGCAGGTAGTATATTGGGCAGTGTGAAAGGGATGGTAGTCTTTGCGGGAAGTTTAATATTAGCTGCTGTAACAGCAGCAATTTTACTTGTATTTTGCAAGGCAGGGAAAAATGATAAATTGCCTTTTGTCCCCTTTTTGGCAATATCGGTCATATTGTCGGAAGTATTATGAAAGATTTGGAATGTCCGGGAAAGGAGTGTTATGAAAGCTTACTTTACCGTAGAAGCGGCATGTGTACTTCCTATAGTGCTGGGGGTGTACGTATTTTTAATATATGGGATGTTCTATCAATATGACAGATGTCTGTTGGAGCAGGATGTGGCACAACAGGTACTGGATGAACAGTGGAATATAGAGCAAAAATCAGGAGAGTTAGAGCAATATCTGGCATTTCAGTTGGAAGATAATGTGCTGAAAATAGAAAATGGAAAGGTTTCTGCCTATGCAGAGGGAACTGTGGCAGCGCCATTCAAAGAGCTTATGGAATGGACAAAGGGTGGAAGCTGGAAGGTGAAGGCTTCTTTTACAAGTGTGGACGTCAGTCCAACAGAATGGATCAGATTAAGTCGAAAGATTATGGAGGGTATAGAAAATGTTACAGACAGAATTCGTGAGAAACCTTAATTGTAACTATGAAAGAATACTTTTAGATAAAAATCCGGAGGAGAAACGATATCAGTATTGTATTGTGACCAGGGGCGGGATTAATGGACTGCTTCCCTGTAATCTCAGATATATTAATGGGCAGGCATATTTATATTATGATATATCGTCCACCCAAAGTGTAGCACAGTTTTGTTCCGGTAAGAAAATCGGGAGACAGTGGCTGAAGGATTTTTTGTGGGGAATGCGCAGGGCGCGACAGCAAATGGGGCGTTTTTTGCTGGATGATACCAATTTATTATGGCATCCCCAGCAGATTTTCCAGGATTTGGAGAAAAACGAATTTTATTTTTTATATGTGCCTTATTTTGAGGAAGATAGCGGATTTGGTGAACTGATGGACTATTTGGTGGAGCATATCGACTATGAGGATGAAGGGCTTGTGGAGTGTGTTTATAAGATGCACGAACAATATCAGCTTCTGGGAGAGGTATATCTGAAAAATCAGATCTATGAAGATAGTAAGAGGCTGGATGTTGTGGAGGAAGAACTTGTCAGAGATGTGGAAAAGCCGTTGGTGAGGCAGAAGCAACAAGTGGAGGTGCCGGAAACATTGCCCGTTGAGGAAGAGGAAACGACGGAGAACAGGGATAATAAGAAAGGTATCTTGTACTTTCTGGAAGGGCGCAGGAAGAAGCAGAAGGATGAAAGGGGAAATTTGCAGCAGCAGACGGGTAAGGCTATGATGGGGTATGCTGTTTGTGAGGATGGAATATACACAGGAACCCAACGTAAGGATTATACTCAGGAACTTCATGAGGATACTGAAGAGCTGGGAAGAACTATGTATATGGAGAGTCCCAAAGAACTTGTGAAAGAGACAGAGGGTATCTATTCAGAGGCAGGGCAGTTGCTTGTAAGGATAGACAAACAAACGATTATTCTGGGTAAAAAGAAAGATGAGGTAGACTATGTGATTGAAGATGCATCTGTCAGCAGGATGCATGCGCGAATAACCAGAGATAAGGAGGGGATGTATGTGGAGGATTTAAATTCTACAAATGGTACCTTCAAAAATGGATTGCGGCTTCAACCTTACGAGAAGAGACGTCTGGATAAGGAAGATGAGATCATATTGGGAAAAGTTACGTTATTTTTTAGATAATTGTTGACGAATGGGGTGTAAAAGTGGTACATTTTTCTAAGTAGGTTTTGTGTGAAGGGACGCTTACGGTGAAGAATATGAGAAAATTGCCTTTGGTCAGCGGTATGCTGGTGCTGATAAATGTAGTAGTCTTTTTGCTCTGTTTATTAAACGGTGACACATTATATGTTATGGGTAGACTAAGTGTGTTTGAAACTATTATGAACAAGGAGTTCGGAAGGGTACTTTGGGCAATGTTTCTTCACAGCGATGTGAATCATCTCTTTAATAACATGCTGATTTTGTTTTTTCTGGGAGCAATGATTGAGAAAGAGATTGGTCACATACCCTATTTATTGTTATACTTATTGTCAGGAGTAGGCGGAAACCTACAGTCATTGTTGTTTAAACTGATGTCTAATGATTGGTCTGCTTCTATAGGGGCCAGTGGCGCTGTATTTGGTCTGGATGGTGTATTGCTTGCGTTGGTACTTTTTGCAGGACGCAAGATGTCTACAGTAACGCCTGTCAGAGTAGTATTGATGATAGTATTGTCTCTTTACAATGGCTTTTCGAGAACAAATATCGACAATGCAGCACATGTGGGAGGCCTTTTTACAGGTTTTCTGTCAGCATTGGTGTTATGTGTGATACAAAGAAGAAAAAGGAGAAGACGAAATGAGGAAAGAGGGTTGTATTTTTTGTAAAATAGCGAATGGTGAGATTCCTTCCAAAACGTTATATGAGGATGAAAGTTTCCGCGTGATATTGGATCTGGGGCCTGCAACAAAAGGACATGCGTTGATTCTGCCCAAGGATCATGCTGCAAATCTTTATGAACTGCCGGATGACTTAGCAGCCAATGTGTTGGTTCTGGCAAAGCATATGGCTATGCAGATGACGCAGAAGCTTGGTTGTGATGGATTTAATCTGGTTCAGAATAATGGTGAGGCAGCAGGGCAGACTGTAAACCATTTTCATATGCACTTGATTCCCAGGTATTTGAATGACGGGCAGGACATTAACTGGGTTCCTTCCTCTCCTTCATCTGAGGAGCTTGAGGAAGTAAAAAAACAGATTACAGAATAGAGGGCGATCATGAGAACAATAAATGTAGGGCTTATTACTGATAATATTAAAGAAATGTGCATTGAAGCTAATCACTTTCTGTCTGAAGATATGAAGTGTGCATTGGGAAAAGGTACACAGACGGAAAAGTCACCATTGGGTAAACAGATATTGGAACAACTTCAGGAGAATCTTCAGATAGCTGGAGCGGATATGATTCCTATCTGTCAGGATACGGGTATGGCAGTAATTTTTGTGGAGATAGGGCAGGAAGTTCATTTTGAAGGTGGTTCTTTAGAAGACGCGATCCATGAAGGTGTACGCCAAGGGTATGTTCAGGGGTATCTTAGAAAATCAGTTGTGAAGGACCCTATCTACAGGGAGAATACCAAAGATAATACACCGGCAGTCATCCATTATGAAATGAAACCGGGAGATCAAGTGAAAATTACAGTAGCACCTAAGGGCTTTGGAAGTGAAAATATGAGCAGGGTGTTTATGTTAAAACCGGCAGATGGAATAGAAGGTGTGAAAAATGCCATTTTAACTGCTGTCAGAGATGCAGGCCCCAATGCGTGCCCGCCAATGGTCGTGGGCGTAGGAATAGGTGGTACTTTTGAAAAATGCGCGCTTATGGCCAAGAGGGCTTTGACAAGACCTGTTGATGAAAGATCTGAAATTCCTTATGTAAAGGATATGGAAGAAGAATTGCTGGAAAGAATTAATGCATCCGGAATCGGACCGGGAGGTTTGGGAGGAACCACAACAGCACTTGCTGTGAATATCAATACCTATCCTACTCATATCGCAGGATTGCCGGTTGCTGTAAATATCTGTTGCCATGTGAACAGACATGCAATCAGAACAATTTAAGAAAAGAGATTTGTAATAACTGCGGTAAAACCGCGGAATAGAGGTTAATATGGAAAAACATATCAATGTGCCCCTTAATAAGGAAACAGTAGCTGACTTAAGAGCCGGAGATTACGTGTATCTGACAGGTACTATTTATACAGCCAGGGATGCTGCACATAAGAGGATGTATGAGGCTCTCGCAGCTGGTGGAGAGTTGCCAATTAAGATGGAAGACAATGTGATATACTATATGGGGCCGTCCCCGGCCAGAGAAGGGCGCCCAATTGGATCAGCAGGGCCTACAACGGCCAGTCGCATGGACAAATACGCACCTTCCCTTTTGGATCTTGGATTAAAAGGGATGATAGGGAAAGGCAAACGTACTGTGGAAGTCAAAGAGGCGATTGTCAGAAATGGTGCCGTGTACTTTGCGGCAGTTGGCGGAGCAGGTGCATTATTATCTAAATCAATTCTTTCTTCTGAGGTAATCGCATATGATGATCTGGGGACTGAGGCGATCAGAAGGCTGGAAGTAAGGAATTTTCCGGTTATCGTGGTAATTGATTGTCAGGGAAATAATTTGTATGAAACTGCGATCAATGATTACAGGAGAGAGGAACTGTGAAAAGAATTGTATTAATGGTGTTACGGTTATTTTATATAGCACCTTATTATGTATATCGGATTGGGAAGTTCGGCAGGAAGCAGCCTGTAGATTATGAGGCGGCTTTTGATTATATTCAAATGGTAACTAGAAGAGCAAATCATGCCGGAAGAGTTACCATTGAAGTACATGGGGAAGAAAATATTCCGGATGAGAATGGATTTATATTTTTTCCGAATCATCAGGGCATGTTTGATATACTTGTATTTCTGGCAACATGCCCGGTGCCGTTTTCTTTCGTGTTAAAACATGAGGTGAAGGATATTATACTCTTAAAGCAGGTGATAGCAGCATTAGGAGCAATTCCCATGGACAGAAATGATCTGCGACAGTCTATGCAGGTGATTAATCAGATGGCGGAAGAAGTGACAAATGGAAGGAACTTCTTAATCTTTCCGGAGGGAACCAGAAGTAAGTTGGGGAACAGACTTCTTGAGTTTAAGGGAGGTTCATTCAAAAGTGCTCAGAAAGCGAAATGCCCTATTGTGCCTTGTGCATTAATTGATTCTTTTGTGCCATTTGATCAGAAGTCTGTAAAACCTGTAACTGTGAAGTTATATTATTTGCCGCCGATGTATTATGATGAATACAAAGATATGAAAACATCTCAGATTGCAGAAGAGGTAAAAAGAAGGATCGAACAGAAGATAGCAGAGGTAGCCACAAATGTGGCGGAGAGGGCCGAAGGTGTGGCTTTGTGAATGGGCGCGTGGCTGGACTGTGGCTGAACTGTTACAAACTTTTGCTAAAAAAAATAAATTTTATAAAAAAAGTAATTGACAAATCTGAAGAGCTTATGTATAATAATCCTTGCGTCACGTAAGAGACGCACTACAATCGAATATTGGTAGAGACGTAGTTCAGATTAAGGAGAAATACTCAAGAGGCTGAAGAGGCGCCCCTGCTAAGGGTGTAGGTCGTTCACGCGGCGCGAGGGTTCAAATCCCTCTTTCTCCGTTTCACTATCAATAGGTAAAAAAAGAATCTTGAGGAATTGAGATTTCTTTTTTTTCGCCCAGGCAAGGTGAGAAAGGTTACTTGTTGGTATGTCTGAAAAAGATATGTCAAATAAACAAAAAGTAGTTGACAAGTGGACAGGCAGTGTGATAAAATAAAAATCCGCTGAGGCGTCAAACACGCCGATAAAAAACAGCGAAAAAGTTTTTAAAAAAGTTGTTGACAAACTTAAACACCTGTGATATTATAACAGAGTTGCTGCGGTA
>JAZQGM010000113.1:0-1805 GCA_045540075.1 Acetatifactor sp.
GTGCTTGTGGGAGTAGGCAGCCGGATCGAAATCTGGAATAAGGACAAATGGGAAGACAACAACGTGGATGACGATATGGATGCCATCGGCGCATCTATGGAGAGCCTGGGGCTGACGATTTAAGCGAGAGGATAGATATTATGGAATTTAAGCATTATTCCGTAATGCTGGAAGAGACGATAGAACAACTGCATATCAAACCGGATGGTACTTACGTGGATGGTACGCTGGGTGGCGGTGGACATGCCTTTCAGGTCTGTAAGCGGCTGACAAAAGGACGATTTATCGGTATAGATCAGGACGAAGCGGCCATAAAGGCTGCAGGAGAACGGTTAAGCTGTTTTGGCAGTAAAAGCAAGGCGACCATCATTCGGAGCAATTATTGTAACATGAAAAGTGCTTTGCAGGAGCTTGGCATAACTGGTGTGGATGGAATCGTGTTAGACCTGGGAGTATCCTCCTATCAATTAGACACAGAAGACAGGGGATTTTCTTATCGGTTTGATGCTCCGTTAGATATGAGGATGGATCAGAGGCAGACGTTGACGGCACGGGACATTGTAAACGGATACGCCGAGATGGATCTGTATCGGATCATCAGGGATTACGGCGAGGATCAGTTTGCAAAGAATATTGCCAAGCACATTGTGATAGAGCGGGCCAAGAAGCCCATTGAAACTACCTTTGAGCTAAATGAGATCATTAAAGCGTCGATTCCTGCCAAGATGCGGCAGAATGGACATCCCTCCAAGCAGACCTTTCAGGCTATCAGGATCGAATGTAACAGAGAACTGGAAGTGCTGAGGGAATCATTGGAGGACATGATAGATCTGTTAAACCCGGGTGGAAGGCTTTGTATCATTACATTCCACTCATTAGAGGATAGAATTGTGAAGACCGCATTTAAGAATGCAGAACACCCGTGCACATGTCCGCCGGAATTTCCGGTATGTGTATGTGGGAAACAGCCAAAGGGTAAGGTGGTTACCCGTAAGCCCATTTTGCCGGGCGCAGAGGAGCTTGCTGTCAACAGCCGTTCCAAAAGTGCAAAATTAAGAGTTTTTGAAAAGGAAAAGTGAAAGTTATGGCGCGTACAGGGAGAAATGAGTACAGAAGTAGTGAGTATAGAAGAACAGAAGACAGAAGGTCTGTAGAGAGAAATATGTATGTATATGATAATCTGGCACGCAGACAGGATTTTGTGAGGAGGCTGGAGGAAGAACCCAGGCGCAGTATCAGCAATGAAGCAAGGAAGAACAGAGAAAAGGCTCATCACATGAATCTGGCCTATGTGTTGTTTCTGATCGCAGCACTTTGCTGTACCGGTGTGATTTTGGTGAACTATCTGCAGATTCAGTCTGAGGTAACCAGAAAGGCGGAAGTGATCGCTTCTCTTGAGAAGGATCTGAACGATCTGCGCCTTAGTAATGATGAGGAGTATAATAGAATCTTAAGCAGCATTGATATGGAAGAGATAAGGTGCATTGCCATTGGAGAGTTGGGCATGACTTATGCCAGGGAGGGACAGATACAGACTTACACCAATGAGGGAAATGATTATATGAGACGTGTGGCTCAAGATTAGGGGTGTTGTAAATGAGTGAACAGAAGGTTTACAGGAAATTTACGATAAAAATGCAAAAGAAGCTGGTGGTACTGTTTGTGTTGGTACTACTGGCTTTTGCTGGGTTATGCATTCGTTTGGTCTGGATTACCAAGGAGAATGAGAGCAGTTATCAAAAACAGGTATTGTCCCAGCAGAACTATACGTCTACCACTATTCCTTATAAAAGAGGAGATATTGT
>JAZQGM010000114.1:0-6723 GCA_045540075.1 Acetatifactor sp.
CCTGCTCGTCCGTAATAGGTGACAGACCCAGCTGCTTAAACACAGCCTGTACCGCCTTGGCCGCCTTATTTCTCACGCGGATCACTTCCTCCTCTGTCACCGGGCGAAGACCACCGTCCACCTGCATATCTCTCTGCAATACATTATAATCATCAAAATCTTCCGCATCAAAGTTAGAGCCTGCAAACATATTGTCATAGTTAGGCTCTGCCGCATACCCGGAGAAGATAAAGTCTGTACCCGGTAAAAACTGCAACATAGTCCTGGCTGTACGACGCATAGGTGAATTGGAAAAGCTCTGGTCATTAGAAGAAGCACACTCCAGACCAAGAAGCGCTGCCACCAGATTCTCTGCCAGAACCTCACGGATACCACCCGGTACAGATCCCGGCACACCGATACAACTCACGGAACCATTCTGAATACCCTGGCTGCCTGCACCCTTGGTAGCATACAGACATCTACACTCCAGATAAAGCATAGATTTCTTCTCACTGCTTCCCATCAGCACTTCCGAACCGGAACCGGAGGTGAAACGTACTTTCAAGCCTCTGGAAGCATAAGCCGAATTCAAGAATGCCTTGGAATACGGTGTATCATCACCATCTATAAATACCTTCTCCGTACCATATACGGAAAGGGTCTCTGCATATGTAGTAAGTCCCCTGATACCAAGCTCCAGCTCCGTAGCCTCTTCAGCGGAACACTGAGTCAGCACACCGGGACGCCCGATCTGAGAACCGATCAACAGTGCCATTGCACTTAAGGGTGCATACCTTGCCACGCCCATAGTGGTCTCTTCCTCTGCAAAACCACGCAGAGCCCCTTCTGCCGCATCCGCTGCAAGCTGTGCAGGATCATCCTTCAGATTCGTAATATGTGCCTGATTACCCGGCATCTTCCTGGCACGTATCTTCTGCATACCCATCATCAACTCTACCACATTCAGATAATTCATGACCTCTGTCATCTTAGCCGGAGTGATACCTGTAATAATCTCCAGAATCTCCTTCCTGGTCACATTGATATCTACGATCATTCTGGCAATGGTCAGAGAAGGCACCTTCATAGATCTCTCGGCACGCTCAATATTAATTGCATAATCAGCAATAAACTGATCAATGAAATCAAACTCTTCTCTCATCTTTCCGTCTAACTCTACAATCTTACCATCCACTACCTTCACAGAAGGCTTGGGATCATAAGGACTGCTCATAGCCGCAAATCCCATCTCCGGCCACTCATTAATAAATCCATCCAAATTTACCGGACGCTTATCCAATACTTCAATACGCTTCGATCTCTTCATTGCCACTACTCCTTTATGGACAATTATGTTTTTCACACATAAGATAAAACATGATATGTACTCATCCTTATTATAATATAAATCCCACAAAAAAGCAACAAAAACCACAAAATTAGTCATGCAAGATTTAAGATTTATAATTATAGTTTCAACTATTAGATGCACATTGTTAAAAAAACCGTAAGACCAAAGTCCTACGGCATATAACGTTCCTGAGCGGATTCGAACCGCTGGCCTTCCGCTTAGGAGGCGGACGCTCTATCCTGCTGAGCTACAGAAACATCTCACTATAATTGTTCGGGATAATGTATCCTTCCCTGAAGCCATAAACTTCCCTTGAACCGGCGACCCACTTGTGGCTCCCCGAATAAATCTATTATATTAATAGAAACGTCAAATGTCAACTCATTACTGCAAATTTTTAATAAATAAATTTCTTCTCCGGTAATTTGGTTGGTTACCAGTTCTACTTGAAGAATTTCTCCCAGCACAGAATACTGATCACACTCCATTCCATAAGGCATGAAATAAGTGTCCACCATGCTATACACATCCTCTTTCTGAATGCGTCTGGAGATACTGGTGTACAGATCCATGTCTTCCAGAGTCAAAGTCTCAATGGCATCCTCATCTCCCTTGCGCGCTGCCGCCAGAAGATGATTCCTTTCAGCACTTTCCTTTCTGACACGCTCCTTTTGAGAGTCATTCTTCTGGATGGGCATGATGATCATACCACTGGTGGAGAGCCCGGTAAGTGTCAGAGAAGTGCCTCTTACAGGCAACATCCCCATCGCTTTTGCCTTTACGTAAGGAATCATATTTTGTAGATAAAAAATCAAAGAAATACCTACTTTGACCTCATCACACATTCCTGCATAAGACTCCCTGGCTCCATGTCGCTCCACAGTCACATCTTCATTGGTAGTAACTTCATCACCTTTCAGATAAGGATAATAATACTCATAGATAAACTTATCTTCCTCATCAAATTCGCCACAAACTGCAATACCCATACGGTCGGTGAAATTTCTGCAAAATTCTCCGATCAATATTCCTTCACTATTCATAGTATATGACCGTTCATCTGCATTTAATACCACATCTGTCAAAAGCTCTTTCAACTTCTTTCGGTCACTATATTCACTAAATCCAATAGCTCTCATATATTTATGCAAAAATTTCACCTCCCTTTTTTTAAATCATATTACATTTTCAAAATTCTTATTTCAAATATTCCTGACCACCCATATAAGGTCTCAACACTTCAGGAATCCTCACACTACCATCTGCCTGCAGATTATTCTCCAGGAATGCGATCAGCATACGAGGAGGCGCTACTACAGTATTATTCAAGGTATGAGCAAAATATTTGCCATTCTCACCGTTTACTCGGATTTTCAATCTTCTTGCCTGTGCATCACCGAGGTTGGAACAGCTTCCCACTTCAAAATACTTCTTTTGTCTGGGTGACCATGCTTCCACATCAAAGGACTTCACTTTCAGATCAGCCAGATCTCCGGAACAGCACTCAAGAGTTCTCACCGGAATATCCAGGGAACGGAACAAATCTACCGTATTTTTCCATAATTTATCATACCACATCATAGAATCTTCCCGCTTACATACCACTATCATTTCCTGCTTTTCGAACTGATGGATACGATATACACCTCTCTCTTCAATGCCATGTGCACCTTTTTCCTTACGGAAGCAAGGAGAATAAGAAGTCAAAGTCTGAGGCAGTTTCTCTTCCGGAATAATGGTATCAATAAACTTACCGATCATAGAATGTTCAGAGGTACCGATCAGATACAGATCCTCTCCCTCAATCTTATACATCATAGCATCCATCTCAGCAAAACTCATAACACCTGTTACCACATTACTACGAATCATAAAAGGAGGTATACAATAAGTAAATCCTCTGTTGATCATAAAATCTCTGGCATAAGAGATCACTGCAGAATGAAGTCTTGCAATGTCACCCATCAGATAATAAAAACCATTACCTGCCACCTTACCTGCACTGTCCAAATCAATACCGTTGAACTTCTCCATGATCTGAGTATGATAAGGAATCTCAAAATCAGGTACTACAGGCTCTCCATATTTAGTCACTTCAACATTTTCACTATCATCTTTACCTACAGGTACAGAAGAATCGATAATATTTGGAATAGTCATCATAATAGAAGTGATCTTCTCTTCCAATTCTGCTTCTTTGGCTTCCAATTCTGCAAGACGCTTTGCACCGGCAGCCACTTCCGCCTTCTTAGCCTCAGCTTCTTCTCTCTTGCCCTGCGCCATCAAACCACCGATTTCTTTAGAAATCTTATTTCTTCTGGAACGCAGATCATCTGCCTCTTGCTTTGTTTTCCTGCTCTCTGCATCCAGTTCGATCACTTCATCTACCATGGGTAGTTTAGAATCCTGGAACTTCTTTTTAATATTCTCTTTCACCACTTCAGGATTCTCTCTTAAAAATTTAATATCTATCATGATATTTTCCTCCATTCGGCTTAACTTTTATATTATATCACTATTGCTCTCCTAATGCAATGGATAAAGCTTCTGCTTCCTCCGTTCCAAGGTCGATTGCACTTTCTCCGACCTTGATTTCCTTTGTGTAAGAATAACATCCTTCTGTACTATGTACAGAATTTATAATAAATCCATTATTATTATCATCCAACATACATAAACAAAAACTAAGTTGTCCTCCCATTTGATGAAAAGCATCGTATTTCACCAAACCCATCTTCTGAAAAGATGACTCCACTTTCTTTGTAATTACCCTTATATTCTTTTTATTTTTTTCTGTACTGGCTTTTAGTAATTTATTATCTTCAAACAAATCAATAATATCCTGTTCCAGACTTTTTCCTTCTTTGCCTTTCATAAATCTGTCCAGGCGCTTTTTCAATTGCCTTGTTTGTATAAATAACACTACTACCAAAATCAGTAAAACCAGAATTATGATCAGTATCCCTAATAGAATATAAAAATCTGTATTCATCCTGTCTCCTTTGTAGTTTAGCGGTTTCCTATCATATCCAGAAGCCTGTCCAAATCTTCATGATTGTAAAATTCTATTTCTATTTTACCTGCACCATTCCCTTTTGGTGTCACAGTCACTTTAGTACTTAACTTCTGTTTTAATTTCTCACTGATATCGTTATAGATTACTTCTAATGCGGGATCTTCCTTCTTTTCTTTTACTTTGGCCGGTTTGCTTAAATTCTTCACCAATTTCTCTACATCACGAACATTCAGTTTTTCGTCAAAAATTCTTTGTGCAAGTAAATACTGTAAATTATGGTCTTCCACTGCAAGAAGAGCTCTGGCATGACCGGTGGTTATCATATCATCAATGAGCATCTGTTGTACATTATCACACAATTTCAAAAGTCTAATGGAATTGGTAACTGCAGCACGGCTCTTGGATACTCTCTCAGCCACTTCATCCTGCTTCAAATCAAACTCTGTCAACAATCTCTTATAAGCCTGCGCTTCTTCAATAGGATTCAGATCCTGCCTCTGAATATTTTCAATTAATGAAATCTCTACAATTTCCTGCTCTGTGTAATTTTTGATAATAACAGGGACTTCTTTTAATCCAGCAAGCTTAGATGCTCTCCATCTTCTTTCACCAGCGATGATTTCATAATGATCCTTCTTATCCTGCACCAGAATAGGCTGCAATAAACCATACTGCTTAATGGAATCTGCAAGCTCCTGTAAAGTATCCTCATCAAAATTTTTTCTCGGCTGCTCCCTGTTTGGCTCAATTTTTGTGATCTTTACTATAGTTTCCGGAGCCTTTACCTCAAAACTTTTTACTTCTTTTAAATTTTTCTCTCCTACATTATTGGGTATCAGACTATCAAGTCCTTTCCCTAACCCTCTCGCTGCCATCTTGTTTTCCCTTTCGTTAACTATTTTTCTGGATTAACTCTTCTGCCAATAACATGTACGCTTCGGCACCGGTTGACTTCGGATCATATAAATTAATAGGTAATCCATAACTGGGCGCTTCAGCCAGACGTATATTTCTTGGGATTAAAGTCTTGTAAATATGTTGATTCAAATTATCTTTTACATTTTCAACAACCTGTGCTGATAGATTTGTTCTGGAATCATACATAGTAAATACTACACCTTCCATTTCCAAATCAGGATTCAATCTTTCTTTCACAAGATTTACTGTATGTATCAGCTGGCTTAATCCTTCCAATGCATAATACTCACATTGAATCGGTACTAATACACTGTCTGCTGTTGTCATAGCATTGATCGTTAACATATTTAAAGAAGGTGGACAATCAATAATAATATAATCATAACTGTCTTTTACATAATCTATTTCATTCCTTAAAATATATTCCTTTTTATCAACACCTATTAATTCGATCTCTGCAGCAGATAAATTTACATTAGATGGTACAAGACTTACATTATTAATCACATCCGAGATAATACAATCTCTAATAGAACAATCCCCAAGCATCAATTCATAAATTGTATTGTCCAATTCATTTTTTTCTACTCCCAAACCACTTGTGGTATTTCCTTGAGGATCCGTGTCTATTACAAGCACATTTTTACCTTTTGCTGCTATACAAGATGACAAATTTATTGCTGTTGTTGTCTTTCCAACCCCACCTTTTTGATTTGCCACTGCTATTGTTTTCCCCATATAATTCCTTTCTCTCTTGCATAAAACAAATACTTTTACAGTTCTACCTTGTACGCACATTATATCACCTTTTCTACAAACTGTAAATGTTTCACGTGAAACATTTTTATAACAGTTTAGTCAGGGACGGTATAAGGGGCGCACTTTAATAAAAAAGAACTATAAAGCAGTGAAGAACTTAAAATGTGCGATTAGACACAATTTACTGTACCGCGAAGGGCGCGGTTGAATTTCACTCGATAAACAAACTAAACACTTACAATACTATTTTTAATAGCAAACACTGCTGCTTGTGTTCTATCAGACACTTCTAGTTTTTTAAATATACTAGACATATGATTCTTTACAGTCCTCTCACTAATATGCAAAGACGTCGCAATCTCTTTATTAAACATACCATTTGCAACTTGAATCAAAACCTCTAATTCTCTCTTTGTAAGAGAATTAATCTTATATTTGTCTGTTTTTTTATCTGTGTCTACATTCATTAATATATGTTTAATTCCATCTTGAATAAATATCTTATTAGATAAAACTGAAGATATACCCTTTAAGAGTTCTTCTACTTTAAAATCAATATTAAAAAATCCGTTTATACCCTCCAAAGAAATAAAATCATGATAGAAATTATAATCATCTACATGAATAATAGATATGATCATAATTTTAGGACAACTCAATCTTATTCTTGTTAAATTTCTAATAATAACATTATCAA
>JAZQGM010000115.1:0-39635 GCA_045540075.1 Acetatifactor sp.
CTGATAACGGTCTCATAGCCTTGAGGCAGGCGCATGATAAAGGGGTGGATGCGGGCTGCTTTGGCTGCTGCCACCACTTCTTCCATGGTGGCATTCTCTTTGCCATAGGCAATATTTTCAAAGATAGTGCCCTTAAATACCCAGGTTTCCTGCAATACCATGGCGTATGCCTTGCGCAGGCTTTCTCTGGTGTAAGTTCTGGACTCTTCACCATCCACATAGATACTTCCTTCATCCACGTCATAGAAACGCATGAGAAGGTTGATGATGGTAGTTTTTCCGGCACCTGTTGGACCTACGATAGCAATCAGTTTCCCGGCATCGGCTTTCATGTTCAGGTTGTGGATAATGGTTTTATCTTTCACATATCCAAAACGGACATTTTCAAATTCCACGGTTCCTCGCACATGGTCAAGCATGGTAGCATCCTCGCTGTCCTTCACCTCTTCCTCCTGATCCAGCAGTGCAAAGACTCTCTCAGCTGCAGAAAGTGCGGAATACAGTTCCGTCACAATATTAGCAATTTCATTGATGGGTCCGGAGAACTTTCTGGAATACAAGATAAAAGAAGAAATCTTGCCCAGATCGATCATTCCACCCATAAACAGCATGGAACCGAACATGGCAGTTAAGCTTAAGCCAATATTGTTAATAAAGCCCACGCTGGGCCCCATGGTCATACCATAGTAAGCCGCATCATAAAACGCATTGGAAGCCTCACCGTTGATCTTGTCAAACTTCTCCGACACCTTGTCCTCATAAGCATAGGCAATGATACTTTTCTGTCCGGAAAACATCTCCTCCACAAAACCGTTCATTTCCCCATATTTGGCAGACCGCTTGGAGAATCTGGGCTGGGTGATCTTACGCATTTTGGCCGTATAAACAGTGGCCGCAGGAATAGTCACCAGCGACACTACCGCCAAAATAGGCGAAATGGATACCATCATCACAAAGGAACCCACCACCGTCACCAAACTGGTCATGATGGCCACCACGTCTGTTGCCAGACAGGTAGACACCACATCCACATCATAAGACACACGGCTGATAATATCTCCCGCCTGATGAGTATCAAAGAATCCCACCGGCAACCGCATCAGTTTATCAAAAATATCCTTTCGCATCTTTTTGGCAATAAACCGGCTCACATACATCATGATCACACTGATGGAAATACTCAAACCGGAAGACACCAGATAAAACAAAAGCATACGCCCGGCATAAAAATACACCTTGTCAAAATTCACCTTGCCCTTACCGGCTGCCGCCTCATTGATGGCTTCCCCTGCCAGCTTGGGTCCGAAAAGAGCCAGCACGTTACTGGCAAAACTCAAGATCAATACAATCAATATGATCCACTTAAATTCTTTCATATAACCCAGAAGTCTCAGGAGCGTTCCCTTGGTATCCTTGGGCTTTTTCATTACTGCATCTCTCTTAGCCATTCCCATACTCCCCCATCTGTGTTTTATAAATATCCTGATACATCTGACAACTTTGCATCAATTCTTCATGGGTACCATATCCGATACAGCGTCCCTCGTCCAGCACCAGAATCTTGTCCAGACTCATAATGGAACTGATACGCTGGGCAATAATGATGGTGGTAGCATCACCGTGGTTCTCCCGAATGGCCTTCCGTAGTGCCGCATCCGTCTTATAATCCAGTGCGCTGGAGGAATCGTCCAGAATCAAAATCTCCGGATCTGCCGCCAGTGCCCTGGCGATCAGCGTCCGCTGCCTCTGTCCACCGCTTAAATTTGCCCCATGAATCACCGCCCGGTGATCATAGGCATCCTCATAAGCTTCTATAAATTCACTGGCTCTGGCATCCGTAGCTGCCCGGCGTATCTCCTCCAAGGTCACATCCCGCCCAAATGCAATATTTTCCCGCAAGGTATCAGCAAAGATCACATCGTTTTGGAACACCACACCAAACATCCGATGCAAGGTATCCTTATCATACGTCCGCACATCCTTTCCATCCACAAATATATGACCTTTATTTGGATCGTAGAAACGCATCAGTAGATTAATAATGGTCGTCTTTCCGGCTCCGGTAGCCCCGATAATCCCCAGGCTGCCACCTTTTTTCATCCGAAAATCAATATCGTACAGACACTTCTCTCTAGTCTGCCCGGCAAATTTCTCTGAAGCTTCCTCTGCCTCACTGACATCATATGTAAAATCTACATGTTCAAAAATAATATAATCATCACTATCCGAGGTAGCCGCCTCACTCTCCGGTGTCGGTATCAATTCTTCCTCGGAATGTACCACCGCCTCAATTCTCTTGGCCGAAGCATTGGCCTTAGACATCAGCATGAAGATTCTGTTCAGACCCATAACTCCCATCAGAATCATATTAAAATACGTAAGAAATGCCAAGATCACACCGGGCTCTATAATTCCGTTATTTACCCTGTTGGCACCTATGAGTACCACGATTGTCAGACCACAATTCAAAAACAGCGTCATGATCGGTCCTGGCATGGCCATCACCGTTCCCGCCTTTCTGTCATTTCGTGCCATCTCCGTATTGGTATCCTCAAAGCGGCGCATCTCATAATCTTCCTTGGAAAGAGACTTCACCACTCGTATTCCCGTGATGTTCTCCCGCATGATCCGCACAATGTCGTCCACACTCTTTTGTACCTTTTCATACAGCGGAATCCCCTTAAAGGACACAAACAGCACGATGGCAATCAAGATCGGTGCCATAATACACAAAATAGCCGCCAGTCCCGGATCCATGGTCAATGTAATAATGATACCACCTAAGAGCATGATCGGGGCCCGCACTCCCATAGCCTGAATACTCTGAATAAAATTCTGCACATTATAAGAATCCGACGTCATTCTGGAAGTCAGTGAAGGTAAGCCAAACTCATCAAACTGCCTACCGGAGAGATTGATGGACTTACGGAACAGATCCCTTCTGATCTCATAAATACTACACTTCGCCACCTTTACCGCCAGTCGGTTGGCCTTCACATTAAACTGCCGCACGAACACCGCCAGCACGATCATTCCTACGCCCCAGCAGATTACCGGCCATATCTGCTTCTGTGGCACCACTTCATCGATCAGATGCTCCAGAATATAGGGCAGCATCAGTTCCCCGAAAGTACCCAGAAACTTGATCAACATCACCAGACCCACGGTCCACATATACTTTTTTAAATAAGAAAATATAAATTTCATAGCACCATTGCCCTCTTATTATCCAAAATCATCATTTTTTTGTTTTTGGGAAATAGCTAATTGCTCAGCAGCCAATCTGCCACATCCACGATCTTAATGCCCTCATATTGATATTCAGGATTTCTTGTTCGTGCTATTACCATTTTAGGGTAAGCATCTTTAATTTGAAGCAGAGGATCTATTTCTCGCTTAAAGGTTTCAGGCAGAGTTATGTTGTCCGAAACTTGAATATAAATCTTTTCACTTCTTTTTAAAGCAACGAAGTCAATCTCTTTTTTATATAAAACACCAACATAAACCTCATAGCCTCGTCTGAGCAATTCCATTGCAACGATATTTTCAATCACTCTGCCGCTATCTAAGTTTTTTGTACCGAGCTTGGCATAACGGAAGGTATGGTCACTTAAATAATATTTGTCATTGGTTGTAAGATACTTTTTGCCTTTAATGTCATATCTACGAAACTTATAGAAAGCAAAAGCGTTACAAAGATAATTAAGATAACTACCAACAGTCTTATGATTGATTTTATCTTTGTTTAACGTGAGTGTATCCGTAATGCTTCTTGCTGAGGTTAAGTTGGATACATTATCCATTAAGAACTGAGAAATTCTATCCATCAAAGCAGGATTTTTGATTTTATACTTTTGTCTTATATCCCTTAAAATCAAGGTATCAAAAACATTTTCAATATAATCATATTTGTCTTCCTGTTCTTTATACAAATAAGAACCGGACATACCGCCTTCAAGCATATAGTTATCAAAAGCAGTATATTTGTCTGTCAATCCGAAGTAATGAACATACTCTGCAAAGGAAAACGGATATACTTTGATTTCAAAGGTTCTGCCTGTAAACAGCGTTGCTAAGTCTGAACTGAGCAAAAAGGCATTGGAACCCGTGATATAAATATCATATAGTTCGGTTGCGTGCAAATTATTTATGCACAGTTCAAAGTTATCGCACATTTGAATTTCATCGATTAAAACGAAATTCTCCTTGTCCTCTATATAGTTGTTTTCGATGTATTCGTTAAGAGCCTTGTAGTTCTTTAGTTTGTCATATTTAGATAGATTAAAA
This sequence comes from Acetatifactor sp., assembly GCA_045540075.1. GTDB lineage: Bacteria > Bacillota > Clostridia > Lachnospirales > Lachnospiraceae > Acetatifactor. The sequence goes on from JAZQGM010000115.1 coordinate 4,288, forward strand.
TTGATATGGATAATATTAGCATTTTGAATATTTTTCTGCACATGGAATTTGAAAGCTTCTAACAGCTTCGATTTACCGGAACGCCTTACACCCGTTAGCACTTTAATATCCGGTGTTCCAATGACATTTATCATTTTATTTAAGTAATTGCTTCGATCAATCAATTTCATAAAAACTTACCTCGCAATATTAGCATACCACATTCACTTCCCAGAATCAACATATTTTCATTTTTGGGAAATGGGTTTTTGCAATAATAATGGCTGAGAAAAGAAAATCTCTCTGTCGTTATTTTTCTGAAAGACCTGCTCAACCAAGATTGCAGGCAACCCCAATATCAATTTGAAGGACGCTATGCAGTTCAGCGGACACCGGGATATCCAGACCTACATCAACCTTTTCGCCACCCCCCGCGACACATTAAACTGCAACCACCCATCATACCTTTCATTCCGGGCCTTCATCCTGCGAATATACTCCGGCACTAGCCCCTTTGTCCCGCTGTCCGGCACCGCTCCCAGAATCTGTGCCTGTTCCCCATACACCAACTGCTCATCGCCACATCCTGCAAGCCATGGCACCAACACCGGTGCCGCGTCTGCACACAGATCATTCAAATAATGCAGATCCCCATAAGGCTCTCCTTGAAAGAAACCGTTCTGCGTCTCCTCCCGTTCCACATTTGCCACATTGACTTTTGCGATCCAGTAATCCGGGTGAGAAAAGGAAAGTACCAGATAGCAACAGGTCACGGCCACGCAGCAATACCGAAACAACGGAAACTTTTTGCGGAAAATGCTTAGCACAATGCCGCCAAATAAAATCGCCAGCACTACCAAAGTCCACAGCACAAAGATCCTGAGAAAAGTCAGGTAATAATACTGAATATAGATTATCATCCGCAGACCGCTGGAGGCGATCATGATAAAGGTACAAAGGGACATAACAGTCAACACTGCCTTTAGCACCTTACTTTCTCTAAAACGTGTCAATCCAACCAGCACAATGATCAAATTCACCACGCTCACTGCCAGCAACTGGAAAAATCCTTCTCTGGCATACTCAGCATAAGTATATCCCGCCGGCAGCTGCATCTTTCCAAGAAACAGATACAAGATCTGAATCACGCTGAATACCAGATAAAGCGCCGTCAGCATCCCTGTAACGGTGATGGCAAGCACCGGTTCCCCTTTACGTCGTTCTTTACCCTCCTCTTTAATATTCCTCTCACAAAGATAAGACAAAAGACAATACACTGCAAAAAACATCAGAGCCACCATACCAATCACCTGGCACACATCCCAGAAGTCAATACCCTGAAACAGTTTCTTGCTGCCTTCTCGAAATACAACGTCTGCACTGAGCAACAGCCAAAAGATCACTGCAAACAGCGGCAGCGCCACTAAGAATCCCACAACCGCATAAAAAGCCTTGCTTCCTTTTCCTTTTTCAAAGCTCTTGCGGTAGGCATTGCCATCTTTAAAAGGTCTGTCCAGCACACCCAAGCTGCAGAAAATGATCTGTAGAAAACTGCCTGCATATTTCCCCAGCTGCCATGCAGCAGTGTCATAGAACTGATGCACCAGCAGACTCATCATCAACAGAAAAATCCCCCATTTGTTCATGGTAATAATCCTGCCGTCATCGGTACAGAAGGTGGATACCGCCAAAAGCATCAGACTAATCATGTAAAAAGCGCTTCCTTTTCGCAAGGAAATCCCAAGTTTTGCTATACAGAAGCAGAAAAACAAGAGACTTCCTGCGATGAAAAAAGGGAATGTCACCCCTGATGGATTGCGAAACATGCAAAATGCATAAAAACAGGAATACAGTAAGGCTCCTCCCCCAAAGAAGCCAAAATGTTTCTGAAATACGTTGGAATACTCCGTCTTCACAGCCTCTTCTGTCCCCCGAGCTGTGACGTTTTGCTGCTCAGTGGCAGGCATTACTTTCTCAGTTACAATACTCTCACTCATGATGTTCCTCCTCATCCGGCACGTACTCCAAGATATCCCCCGGCTGACAATTAAGCGCCTTACAGATGGCGTCCAGTGTCTGAAGCCGTACCGCCTTTGCTTTGTTATTTTTTAAAATGGACAGATTCGCAAGGGTGATGTCCACCTGGCCTGCCAGCTCCGTCAGACCCTTCTTACGCTTCGCCATCATGACATCCAGATTAATGATAATTGCCATAGTTTCCTCCCAAACAGTTGCTTTATATCGTCAGATCATTCTCTTCTTTATACCGGACTGCCTCTTCAAACACCCAGGCAAGCACCTCACTGAAGAGCCCGGCAATGGTAAATACCAAAATCACCACAAGCATGGCAATGGTCAGATACACAATCGATCGGACCACAGACAACAGCACGATAAAAAAGCTCCATTTGGCCATTTTATGCAAACTTCCTACATTGTCCGCCACAAAACAATCCTCTCTGATCACCGTGGTGAAAATCCTTCTAAGCTCTCTAATGATCACCAATGCCGCAATCCCCAGCACAAAATAAATGATCACAAGCTCCCCATAGTGAGCACCAATCTCCTCCACACATTGTCCGATCCACTTCACACTAAGAGGCAGACTGGCTGTCACCAGAATCCCAGAGTAAAACATAAAATCCAGAAAATACTTTGTCCCCTTCGTCAAATTGTGCTTCTTCAAATATTGACTCTTCATGTCCTTCCTTTCCCTACTGGTACCGGGATCGTATGTATCATATACTCTCCCTCGTTGCATGCGTTCGATCCCGGTCATCGCAGTCAAACAACTTATTGTGCTATAGTAACTTTACTATAGCATTTTTCTTATTGATTGTCAATGTGTTTTTATTGTTTTTCAATAAGAAAGTGCAGAATCTGTTTGAAATCGTCACATTGATGGAGCAAAATCAAGAACGCCACAGCCTGATGACTTATAGATATCAGTTTCATCAGGCTGTGGCGAAGTATACCCACAATCAAGTATTATTCGGTTATAGCATTTGGTGGCCAGACAGTTGGTAGGCAGAATGCTCTCCATTTACTCTACGTAAGTGGCTCAACTTTTTACGTTCTGTATACTTTGTGCCCTTCGCGCCGCCTTAGGGATAGTAAAATCCTCTGCTGTATTAAACTGACTGCACTTGATCACAATCTCCGTCTTGGTCACTTCAATCTGAGACCAGATATCCTTCTCAGACTTCCCGCTTCCTTTTGTCACATTGGGTGTCAGTAGATCATAGGCATCTTGCATCATCTCCGTAATGTCCATGTTACACTGCAAAGGATACCCTGTCTGGGCGTCGATCCAAAGAGTCAGCTCCATACCTTCCGCCAATTGTATCATCTTGGCCACTTCCTCTTCCTGGGCAAGGAACCCGCCCAGGGATTTTAAGATACTATTCTGAAACAACATAGAAAGAATCTGCAGACTTCCCGTGTCTATCAGAACTTTCTTAAGACCATCACTTTTTACCACTCCACTAATTTGATAGACCTTTTTGCCATTCAGCATCTTGGTGCCTGTAAGCTCAAGCTCCTCTATCTGCTCCAGATAGACCTTTACCAGTTCCATGCCGTCAAATTTGAGCACTTCTGAAAGGGCAGCCTCTCCGGCTTTCCATTTGCCTGCCCCTTTCACAAACAGCTGATAATTGCCATCCTGTTCTGTGGCATAAGCTTGCATCTGCGTCTTCCCTAGAAGTCCCATGTCCAAATTGACCTCTGATTTTATTTTCATAGGAGAGCGAAAAGATACCATGTCCATGGACGCCTCGATCCCTGTTCTCAGACGAAACACTTCGATATCCATGTCCATCACCAGACTGGAGCGCATACTCTCTGCACTTGAAAGCTTTTCCAGAGCAAGCTCAAGTATTTTCGCTTCCGTCTTCTGCTCCTGTGCGTAACTGATGCTTCCCTGACTAAAACCGGACAGCCATATGATCACTACAGGCAGCATTGCTGTCGCAATCCATTTCTTCCAATTCATTTACTGTCTCCTTTACTGCATCGATAATGTTTTCATAAATAACAGTTTCATAAACAGTATTGCCGAAAACGAATTTTTTATTTCTGACAAAATTTGTTTTCCATGCAATATAGCCTGCATGCATTCTCCCATGTGATATGTTCTACTTCTTCTTCCCTAATCCCCTTCAACTGTGCCAGCGCCTGCACCACATAAGGCAGATTCAAAGAACTGTTGCGTTTCCCTCGGTTAGGCTCCGGTGACAGATAAGGACAGTCCGTCTCCAGCACGATTCTGTCCATGGGTATATATTCCGCTGCCTCCTTCAACTTCTTGCCATTTTTAAAAGTAAGGACACCACCGATGCCGATGAAAAATCCCATGTCAAGAAAAGTACGTGCCGTCTCCTTCGTATAAGAAAAACAATGAATGACCCCACCGATCTCCTCCGCCTTCTCTTCCTTCATAATATCGATGGTGTCTTTCGCCGCATCCCTGGAATGAATCACCACCGGCAGGGACAATTCCCGGGCAAGTGAAAGCTGCTTGCGAAACCACTTCTGCTGAATCACAGGCTCAGGCTCATTCCAATAATAATCTAGACCGATTTCTCCCACTGCAACACATTTTCCGCGATCCTTCCAGGCCAGACACTGTGTTTTCAACCACTCAAAATTCTCTTCCGTCAAATCTCCGGTATCACTGGGATGGATTCCCAATGCGCCATAGATATCATCATACTGATCCATCAGCCCAATGGTCTGTTCACAGGCACACAGGCTGGAGCCAATATTCACCACCCGACCAATCCCCCCGGCAGACAGACTTCGAAGCAACTCCTCCCTGTCTTCGTCAAAAGCTCTATCATCATAATGTGCATGCGTCTCAAAAATCATCACTTACCTCCAACATCTTCCCCCGGCAAAAGCAAAAAATCCGCCTTTTCCGGAAACCTGACTATTTTTTCGTTCCCTGTCTCCAGGGTCAAAAAAAAGCCCCAAAACCCGCTATCCATGCGAATCCTGAGACCTGATGCGCCTCCAGGGGCTCGAACCCTGGACACCCTGATTAAGAGTCAGGTGCTCTACCAACTGAGCTAGAGGCGCTTGTCTTGCTGTGTCGTTCACAACAAAATGTATTATATAACAACTCGCAAAAAAATGCAAGTACTTTTTAAAAAAATTTTAAATTTTTTTCAACTTTTTATAGCAGCGAATTTCTCACTATACAAATGAAACTTTTTATTGAACATCTTCTCCTTATATGATATAGTATACATGGGAAACCGAAGCCGGGCGGCTTATCCTCTTTTCGGAGGGGATTCCCTCCAGACGAAAGAAAGGAGGGCGCTTAGAATGGTTACATATTCTGATTTAATTCAGTTTTGTTTACTCATCATTGCTCTTGTAGGTCTTTGTTATGAGATATTCAAGGGAAAACGAAAATAGCCGCCATTACCACGAATAATGACGGCTGACCTTGTAAAAGGTTAAGCATTAAAGTTTGGGGTAAGCCGCTTTGGCTTCCCTTTCTAGTTATAATATAACATATTAAAATCGATCTTGCAAGAGATTTTACTATTTTTTATCGGCTGTTAGATTTGCGGTTCAGGGGAGTGTGTGCTATGAAGATTGAATATATTGGGCACAGTGGCTTTTTGGTGGAGACTGAAAAATGTTACTATTTATTTGATTATTATAAGGGGGAACTGCCACAGATGCATGTTGGAAAAATGGTGCTGGTGTTTTGCAGCCATGGACATGAGGATCATTATCAGCCGGAGATTTTCAGGAAGCTTCGTAGGATGGGAATGCAACACATTTATGCGGTGCTTTCTAAGGATATCGATGCACGTGACGAGGCAGCCGGAGCAGAACTGCTGTCCGTTACTGCCGCCGGACGATATAAGCTTCCACTGGGGCAAGAATTGTTCACCTATCGGTCTACAGATTTGGGCGTGGCCTTTCTAATATTTGAAGGGGATGAGACGATTTATCATGCCGGCGACCTGAATGACTGGGTGTGGGAAGATCAGGAACCGGAGTACAACGAACAGATGACGAAGGATTACCGTGAACAGATAGATGATCTTGCCGAGCACCTGGGAAGACGAAGGCTTTCCTGCGCTTTTGTAGTGTTAGATCCCCGACAGGAAAAAGACTATGATCGTGGGATGCTTTATTTTCTGGAAAAAGTAAAGGCTGACCGGGTCTATCCCATGCACTTTTGGGGCAAACCACAAGTGATCACTCAGTTTCTTACCGAACACCCACAGTACAAAAATCGTATTGTTGCCACACGGCAATTAAAACATAACGCAATAAGCAGAAAGGAAGAAACATATGAAATTTGAAATGTTCCACGAAAATTACAATGTATCCAACCTAGAAAGGTCCCTGACTTTTTATGAAAAGGCCCTGGGTCTAAAAGAGAAACGCAGAAAGGTGAAAGAAGACTTTATCATTGTATTCCTCGGCAATGAGGAAAGTACTTTCGAACTGGAGCTTACATGGCTAAAGGACCACCCTGCTCCCTACGATCTGGGCGAATGTGAATTTCATCTGGCCTTTCGTACAGATGACTTTCAGGCCGCCCACAAACTCCACGAAGAAATGGGCTGCATCTGCTATGAGAATCCTGCCATGGGCATCTACTTCATCTCAGATCCCGACGGCTACTGGCTGGAGATTGTACCTGTCCGTTAGTGATGCCTGCCAACCGGGCTTGGCGGCTATTTCGGCCAATCACCGGCTTAAGCCTGTGGGCTACACATATAATGTCTGGCTTCCTCCACATAATGGAGGGCATTTTCAAGAATGGAGGTCACCTCTTCTGTGGTGACTTCTCTTTTTATTTTGCCAGGATTCCCTAAGACTAAGCTATTGTCCGGTATAACGGTATTCTGGGTGATCAGAGCGCCGGCAGCGATGATACAATTACGTCCGATATGGCAACCGTTCAGCAGGATGGCTCCCATGCCGATGAGAGTATTGTCTTTGATGGTGCAGCCGTGGAGAATGGCGCCATGGCCCACTGTAACGTTGGCACCAATGGTCACCGGATGCTCGGCATCCACATGCACCACACAGTTGTCCTGAATATTGCTGGCCCGACCGATTCGAATGGGTGCACGGTCACCACGCACTGTGGCATGATACCAGATGCTGCAGTCTTTTTCTATGGTCACATCACCCAGAACGATGGCGCCGGGTGCAATAAAAGCAGATTCATGAATATACATGGTTATCCTCCAATTTCTCAATCAGTTCTCCTGTTGTATGCCTGCCTTTCACCACTGCTTCACACCGGCCTATTCTTTCCACTGCAGTCTGTGAAGTTCCCCTTCCAGCTGCATCTCATGAAATCCTGTCTGCCGCAGCGCCTCATATAATACAATGGCCACTGAATTGGACAGATTCAGGGATCTAATGGCAGGAAGCATAGGAATCCTGATACAGGTCTCCTCATAATCTACCAGGATCTCCTCAGGGATACCTGCACTTTCCTTACCAAACATAATATAATCATCAGGACCAAAGACAACATCGGTATACACGTGCTTTGCCTTGGTGGTGGCCATCCAGATCTTGGCACCCGGGTGTTTTTCCTTAAATTCTTCAAAATTTACATAGCGGTTCACATCAAGATGCTGCCAATAGTCCATGCCTGCACGCTTGATTTCTTTTTCATTTAATCGGAAGCCCAAAGGCTCGATCAAATGTAAAGACGTGCCCGTTGCCACACAGGTACGCCCGATGTTACCGGTATTCGCCGGAATCTCCGGTTGGTGTAAAATAATATGCATCTTGCTCTCCTAATCTTTGTTCTGACGACGGCTATACATGCACCGGTCAGATTATCATATGTTCATCAATCTATAAATCTCATCCACCTGAGGCCGATCCATATACCGCACCTCATCCTCGTTCAGAATCAAACGGTCTTTACTGTCTGTCAGCCTTCCAACCACTGCAGCCGCAATCCCTGCTTCCTCCAAAGCCTCAACCAGCTTCTGCCCATCATTCGTGGTCATGATCAGGCAACCGCCGGATCGAAGTTCATAAGGGTTCACCCCTACAAACTCGCAGACCTCTACGGTTTCCTGCCGAATGGGCAGCTTCTTAAGGTCTATAGTCAGTCCCAGACCTGCGCCTTCTGCCAGCTCCCAGAGCGCAGCCAGAATCCCGCCCTCGGAAGCATCATGCATATGGCAGACTCCTGCCTTTACAGCCACAGTTGCCTCCGGCAACACTGATATATACTTGTGAAAGTTGGCCGCTTCTTCCACCAGATACCCGGGATATCTTCTTTTCAAACGATCCTCGTACTTGTCTGCCAAAAGGGCAGTGCCCTCCAAGCCGATCCATTTGCTGAGAACAATCTCCTGGCCGGCTACGGCACCTTTGGTCTGGGAACCGGTAGCCGAATCACCCGGCGTCTGTTGCCGCAAACCATATACTGTCACCATCATCAACACCTTACTCACCGCGTCGCTGACCATGGTATGGCCGCCGCAAATCTGCATCTCAAAGGATTTACAGATCTCATGTGCATCCGCCATCAACGCCTTCAACTGTGGCTCTTCCACAATCTCCGGCAAGACCAATCCCAACATAGCAGCCATGGGCTGTGAGCCGGATGCTGCCAGATTGTTCACACATCTGCCGATAAGTAACTTAAGATCCAGTCTGCATTCAACTACTGCCTGTTGAATGCAAGAAGTCATGACAAATCCTTCCGGAACAGCCAAAATGGCGCAGTCTTCCCCCATACCTGCGCCATGTAATACCTCTTCTCTTCTATACGTGATTGGTTTCAAAACAGAACGCTTCAGAGCATTCCCCGTTATTTTGCCAATTTTCATAGGTTCCTCTTCCTGTTATCATGCCACTCTATGTTTTACTCTGCCGGCTCTTCATTGATCACTTCACCGGAATTCTCCTGCTGCGCAGCCTGCCCTGTCAACAGTGCGATTACATTCTTCACATGATCGATACTTCCGGTTCCGATCGCCGCCTGCATCTCATTGTACGCATTGGGATCAGCTGTAGCTACACCCACCGTAGCACTTCTGGGAGACATCTTATAATTACTCTTATTGACCTGCTCCCTACTGACTTCCTTGCCGTCTTCAAGCACCACCTTCCAAAGCCTGGACTTATAACCAATATGGGCACTTTGACCATTCAGGAAATATCCGATGGGCTGCGCCCCATCCTGATAGATCATATCAGCCGGAGGCATAATGGTCTCCAGAATCTCACTGACATAACTTACCTTCCGGTTGGCAGGTCTAACTTCTTTGCCGTAAATATTAAAAGTAATACGCTTATTCTTAATAATTCCTTCTATGTAAATAGGGGAATCCGTATTATTCACAAATCTAAAATCCTTGCCTGAACTTTCTGCAATGGCCGCATCTGCAGATGGATCCACATAAGTCACTATCATAGAGTGATTGTGACGCTCGGTCACCTCCAGCTCTGCCAACAAAACTGCATTATACAAGGTCGTGGATACCTGACAGATCCCACCGCCGATACTATCCACCACCTTACCGTTCAAATATGATCCTGCCATGTAATACCCATTAGCCTGTGAAAAAGGTGCAACCGCCTTATAAGTAGAAAACTCTTCTCCCGGATATAAAGTAATTCCATTGATCAACTTGCATCCATTGGTCACATTGGCCGTTCTGGCTGTTCCGGAAGTGGTAAAAGATGTGGTAAAAGATCCCAATACATCCTGCACCTGCATAAGCTCCTCAGCCGTTCCCTTGGGCTGATCCACAGCCACATTCAGCGCAATGCATGCTGCCTCACCATCCCAATCGGTGGTCAGATAATCATATACGATGTCAATAGAGTTCTCCACATCCAGCTTATAACCGGTCTGCCCCTCAATCACCTGAAACTCACCATCTACCCGTTTCAGTGCCATATTCACTGCCTTCCGGTCATATTTCACACACTCATTGGTCAGAATATCATTGATCGCCGCCACATCAAAGCCTAAAGCAATATCAAATGTCAGACTCTCGTGCTCCAGATCCTTCATGATCTTATATCTCTCAATCACGTTACCCTGGCTACCGATCTCCATGGCTTCCTGCACCAGCTCAGGATTCGCCCAAGTAATCCCAAGGGCTCCCGCTGTGGTCACTACTTCCTTGTCATCTGCTGCCACCAAAGTAACTTTGACCTCTTTCAACTCTTCCACATAATCCGTGATCGCCTGCCCGGCCTCAGCTTCCGTCATACCGGACAACTCAATACCTTCCGCAAAAATCCCCTGCTTAATCGTACTTTCCTGCGCAGCATACACTGTCGCACTCTCATTCCACCCTGCCACACACACCAACACCCCCATCAGTGCCGCAGCAATCTTCCAATTCTTCATACTTCTCCTCCAAAAACCGAAACTCTGTTAAACTATTTAAAACATGTAAGAGAGCATCGGAAGCACCATTGCTAAAATTACAAATACAATAATAACCGCCGAAACAGTCTTCTTTGTTTTTTTATTATTCATATTAAACATAAGAACCTCTCCAATCCACCAAAAACGCCTCACCCACTGCAATTACTTGCAACCAGGTTCTCCTTAAATACCATGCTAGGTAATTATAGCCGAATTTATACAACATTGCAAGCCATAATTTCTACCAAAAATCACTTGGAAAATCCTCTCTGTCCCATCCTCCTGCCCCGTCTGAGAAGCGCATTCTGTTATGATGCACGTCCCCCCCTCCTAGGGCAGCACCAGATACATTGCATCACCATATGCTTTGCCGATGCCCAAGAATTCCACCTTGCTGCCGCCGAAGGCCTCCATGATTTTTCCAAGCTGTGCCCTGCCCTTATCCTCTGCATGAGGATATTTGATCACTGCTACATATCCATTGCGCGCAGGTTCCCTGTGGGAAGGACTCATGAAAGCAAGCTCGTGTTCCTGTACCAAAATAGACTGCTCATGCCTCTGAAGCTCCAGTATGTTTTCATATAAGCTATAACCGGGATACATGCATACCATAGGATATTCCTCATAGCGCTCTGCAATGGCCAGCTGTTCCTTATAACCTGTCCGGAAATAATCTTCCTCCCAATCTCTGTGTGGCAACTGAACCATCAGTAAGGCACAAGCCAGTGCAACACATACCACATCATATGGTTTCTCCTGTAACATATGTAACATTCCACGTTCCCAGAAAAGTACCAGAAGCAGCGCCACCAACGGGAACACCGGCATAAAATATCGTTCCACAAAGTGCGGAGACATCTTGACATCCAATAAATAAAATACTATGGTAGGCATCACACACAATAACACCGTCGCCTCTTTGCCACCCACGGTCCTTTTCCCTTTTGCATCCCCTTTTTTAATCCTTCCATATACGGCAAACGCCAGCGGTACAAGAAACGCTGCAAACAAGAAAATAGGACCTCCTGCCACATTCTCTGCCACAATCTTACTAAATTTCACCAGCCTGGACACATAATCCGCGATGCCGTCCTCCAGTTGAGAAAGCACCTCCGTTCCAAATGCCGAGCTGAACACATCGCTTATGGCAAAGGGAAAGCAACCCAAACCGATCACTGCGGCAGTAACCATGGTACGCACGTAAGCTATGCATTCTCTGGTACGTTTTTCCTTTAACAGCAGGAAGAAGGTACATGCAGCCAAAGGAATCAGATAAAACAACCCAAAATAATTGGTCCAGAAAGTTACCAAAGTGGCAATCAAAATACCAAAACTGCCAATCCACTTAGCTCTCCCTGACTTATTTACCCGCAAGAAACCGTCCTGCCTATATCCCATAACCTTGCGTATATGCAGATATAACAACCACACCAACCATAAGGTCAACAGTGCATACATACGGACCCACAATGCAGTAGCAATGATTCCCGAAGAAAAGGCATATAGAATCATCAGAACGATAGTACTGCTCTTCCTTTGAAATATCATATCTCCAATACAGCCAAGCAGCCATAGCGTAACACCCAAGGCCAGCATATTGATCACACAGCCATGCCACACTGTGATCTCTCCCTGAAAAATGGAACACATAAGATGCACTGTCATATAATACAATGGGGGATGTATATCGTCCTTGGCATTATAATAGACACTCAGCAGATTAAAAGCATCTTCCCCATCACATTCCACATAATCCTTAAAATGTTCCCTTGCTATCCATACAGGTGCCTCATACACATCTGCCTTATAAGCCGCCACGATACTATTCCCGCGATTCTGAAAAGTATCTTTTACAATAAAGGCAGTATTTTTTACCGTTTCGCCTATATTTTCTCCTTCAATATGCTCTCCCACAAACTTTGCCAGACGCCCTACCGGTTGATTCGGCATGATCCAGGGTGTAAACTCTGAATTTCCCAGCTGAAAGGAAAGAACCTCATCTAAGTGAAAGCCCTCTTTCTTTGCCACATAAAAGCTTAAATAAAGCATTGACAAGCAGATGATGATAATGCGTATCCCATAATTCTTAACCTTATCGTGTGACATGTCTCTTCATAATCCCTTCTCTTTTGTACAAACCACTTAAAATTTATATGCGCTACCTAACCCGGTCTCCGGCCAGAATCCGGTCAATAGCCCTGTCAGCCTCGCTGCGGGTCATGCTCTCCACATTTGCGTCTATTACTATTTTATGCTGATCAAGCAGCCGATATAACCTTTCCTTTTGAGATTTTGTAATGGGTGTATCTCTTTTTACCTGAAAAATAAGCTTCTGCGGACAAAACAGATCATTCTGTCCATCACAATAATCCTTAGCCAGTATCTGATACAATTCATGGGTCGCCATGGCATCTCCCAGTGCCCTATGGGCAGTGTGCCCGATTCCGTAATGATTACAAAGGTATTCCAAAGTCCTGCGCTCCAACTGTGGCAGATACCGCCTGGCAATTTTCAAGGTATCCAATCCATTCTTTTCAAAAGTCAGTTTCCTATCCACAGCCGCCTTTTTCAGAAAAGAATAATCAAACAGTATCCGGTGGCCCAAAAGCGGCAGCTCTTCCAAAAAGGCCATAAGCTTCGGCAAAACCTCATCCATGGTAGGTGCATCTGTCAACATCTCATCCCGGATGCCTGTCAATCCCACCACTCGGTCATTCAGCTTTATGCCCGGATTTACGAAGGCGGAAAACGTATCTGTGACTTTTCCGTTAATCACCTTCATCCCACCGATCTCTATGATCTTGTCCAACTTGGGATTCAGGCCGGTGGTCTCTAAATCTATGCTAATGTACGAATTTGTCAACCTTTGCTCCCTTTCTCCCCTACGATATTATAGAACACTTGACGTTCATTGGCAACCTCAAACGCTAGTGTTTTCGCCTCAAATGTAAGGGGATTCCTTAATTGATAATCGAACAGCACATAATTCACTGCATCAGGACAGTCAGCCATCCTGAGCCTGTCTGCATCCTCTTGACTGCATACAACACCCTCCGGCCCTCTCACTTGTTCCATTTCAACCCTATCCCACACCGGATAGGAAAAAGGCTCTAAGTGGGTCATTTTCGCCATCTGCTTAGAATCATAGGCTCTATACCCCGGCAAATATTTCCTTGAATCCTCTTCTTCCTGATAAAATCTGCGAATCTGCTCTTTATAAGGCTGAAGCTCTTTTGCCCATTCCGGTCTGCTCTTCACATTCTCCCTAAGATACAAATCAAAAGTCAAAAGCTCCCGATACACATCCGCATAAGCCGGATCCACTTTCTTTGCAAAATCATAAAGCACCTGATACCGGTATCCTCTGGCAGGGCTATTTGTCACATACCCCTGTTCCTCATAAAATGAAGCCAATGCCTCATACATGACAAAAGCAGAAGAAAAGGCTTTCTCCAGAAATGCAATGGTATAGGTGAACTGATTACTGTTATAATAAAGTTCCACCATCTCTTCGATCCGCTTAAGCTTAAGCACATCACCATAACTAAGCCAGTTTGTATACAACACCTCATAAGGTGGCACACTCTGATAACAGATGCCGAATTCTTTAGCCCTCTCCAGCATTTCAGAACCTTTCAGCACCTTCAAGAAACCTAACTGCAACTGCTGTGGCTCCATCCCATACACCCGGTCAAAAGACCGTCCAAAGCTTGCATAATCCTCAAAAGGCAGTCCCGCGATCAGATCCAGATGCTGATGAATATTGTTACCTTCCCTGATAGCCGCCACAATCTGCTCCAGTTTATCCAGATCCATGACACGATTGATCCCACGAATGGTCTCAGGCTTCGCCGATTGTACCCCAATCTCCAATTGCACCAGCCCCGGCCGCATGTGCCGAAGCAACGCAATCTCATCTTCTCTCAGAATATCTGCTGAGATTTCAAAATGGAAGTTAGTCACTCCATTGTCATGCTCCAGAATATAACTCCAGATCGCCATGGCGTGGTCATGGTTACAATTAAATGTTCTGTCCACAAATTTCACCTGGGGCACCTTGCTGTCCAGGAAAAATTGTAGTTCTCTTTTTACAATGTCTATATCTCGAAGCCTTACTCTCTTATCAATGGAGGACAGACAGTAACTACAGCGATAAGGGCAGCCTCTGCTGGACTCATAATAAATGATCCGATTGTGAAATTCCTCCAGATCGTCATAAAGAAAAGGAAGACTGCTCATATCTGTAAGCGGCCGGGCAGGCGTATAACCGTCAGCCAGACACAATCCGGCAATCTGCTGCAACTGCCTACAGTCAACCTCTTGTTCTGCACATTCAACTTCTACGATATTTTTCGCCTCTAATAATTCACATTCCCGGGTCACATAATACCTAAGCAGCTCCCGAAAAGTTTCCTCTCCTTCACCAATCATTACACCTTTCAGCTGAGGATACAGCAACAAAACCTGCTGTGCATCATACGTCACCTCAGGCCCACCCAGCCAGATATCAGCCTCTGGAAGGACCTTCGCCACTTCCACGACAAGCTCCCTGATCAATGCCCAGTTCCAGATATAACAGGAGAATCCGATAGCGTCCGGCTGCCTTCTGTAAATATCAGCCAGAATCTCCCCTTTTTGTTGATTGATCGTATACTCTGCAATCTCCACATAAGAACGCAACTGCTCCCCTACATAAGCCCGCAAGCTGTAGACTGCCGGATTAGAATGTATATATTTGGCGTTTAGCGCACACAACAAAAACTTCATCTAACTCTTCCTTATCTTGCTAATTCTATGTATTGCCACCAGGCACAATTCCCATCCTTATCCTTTACTTCTACCCGCACATAGGTGTCCGTAGGCAAAGGTTCATATTCTCCATAGGTAAGATCGTGACCTATATCAGCACGATGATTTGACCAAGCACTATCCGTAAAATATACGATTTCTTCCACTTCGGAAGAATGCACGATGATTTTGCCATCAATTTTCTGCACATCCAGTACCGGTCCTTGTGACGCATAATATTTGCCGGCCCTCATAGCCTCCACGATTCCTTCCCTGCTGCACTCTTTCGCCTGCACGAAGATATAACTACGGCAAGTATCTGCCTCATAATAAAAATGCGTATCATCCGCAGCCACCAAAGAATAAAAATATCCTCTGGAAGCAAGGGTATCCAGAAGCACACCGCTATAGGGTCTGGCATTGCGCGGCATGCCTGACACAGAATTGTATATTTCTATGAAATCGATTCCCCGCAAAGCACTGATCTGGGTGTCTGAATTAAGACTCCATGCAGGATGTGCAAGCCCTGCCAAGCCACCGGCTCTGTGAATCTCATCGATCATCTCCTGAGGACCACAGCCCCTTTCCAGCCTCATCTCCCCCTCTGCACCGATTGCCAGGATATGATAAATACCATCCTTGGGTTTCCTTCCCACATCATATTCACAACCGGATAATAACAACATCCCTTTGTATTCCGATGCCGGACTTACTTTCCAATGCTCCGTTCTTGCCACAAAATCATATCCATGGGCCAGATAAAGCTCCAATGCTTCCCCCGGGGTATATTCACCATCCGACTCCTTGGTATGCATATGAAGATTTCCCTTGTACCATTTATTTCCCTGAGTGTCCTTATACATGAACCTACTCCTTTAGCTTATCACATTCATTAATCTTTTCAACAAATTCTTCTATACTGCCCACTTTATTAGCAACCTTCAACCAACTCTTTAAAATCTCCAGGTTACGTTGCGCTAAAATACGGTTGCACAGCTCATCAGGCACTTTGCCATACTCTTCTGATCCACAAAGAAGACATCCAATCTGATGGAACGCAACCACGGCATAGTTCGTATCTCTTTCTCCTTTTATTGTACACTCTTAGTCTAAAAATGGCAATACATTATTTACCTTATTCCATGCAATACATGTTTTACGCGAAATCTGTCACTATCTTTATCTTCATTTGTTTGTTTTCCTTCCAAGGTTTTTATAATATGTACATAGTTTTTAAAACTACGTAGTATTTTATAAAATACTACTTTTATTATTTGTCAAGTCATACTCGTAAGATTTCATAAATGTTTTACAAACAGGCAAGGTATGAATCTCATAACGGTCAAAGCTTCCCCTTGTATTCACTTCCTTAATTTGGTATAATTTGACTGATTTGGTGACAATTTACCTTGCCATTCATATGTATCATACGAAAAGAGGATAATATCATGAATAAATTTAAAGAATATGGAAAATTACTGCCCGGCTTCGGTGTGGCACTTATCATCGCAGCCGCTGCCAAGTGGCTGGAAAGTCTGTTGCCCATTCATCTGATCGGTGCTTCGGTGATCGCGCTTTTCATTGGCATGATCATCAATCACTTTGCAAAGCCTTCTCCCAAAATCGCTGTGGGTTTGAAATTTACATCAAAGAAAGTATTGAAATTTGCTATCATTTTGCTGGGAGCTTCTCTCAGTATCGGTACTATTTTAAATGTAGGCCGGATGTCGCTGATGGTAATGTGCTTTACCTTGCTTACCTGCTTCGGTGGGGGATATTTCATCGGCAAAGCCCTGGGGCTGAATTGGAAGCTTTCCAATCTGATCTCTGCGGGAACGGGAATCTGCGGTGGATCTGCCATTGCTGCCATCGCACCGGTGATCGATGCCGAGGACAGCGATATCGCTTATGCCATGTCAGCCACCTTTTTATTTGATATGGCCATGATCGTACTTTTCCCTATCATGGGACGGGCTATAGGGCTTAGCGACATGGCATATGGCCTCTGGGCCGGAACGGCAGTGAATGATACTTCCAGCGTGGTAGCAGCAGGATATGCCTATTCTGAGGCCGCCGGAGATTTCGCCACCATGGTAAAACTCACAAGAACTCTGGCTATCATTCCTACTGTGGTAACCTTTGCACTAATAGAGGTACATCTGAAGAAAAAAGCTGCTCTGGCCAAAGGCAGTCAAGAGCAAGAAACTGCCAAAGCCAATGTGAACTTTGCCAAACTTTTTCCCTGGTTTATCCTGGGCTTCGTGGCGTTGGCTATTGTGAACAGCCTGGGTGTCATTCCTCCTACTGTTGCCACCGGTGCAAAATCATTGAGTAAGTTTTTGATGATCGCAGCTCTGGCAGCCATCGGACTCAATACCAGTTTTAAAGATATGAAGAAATCCGGAATTGCACCTATGGTTCACGGATTTATCATCTCCGCACTGGTAGTGATCGTGGCCATTGTGGTGGAATATTTTATGGGAATTGTATAGAGAAAAGCCTGGGGTCAACCACAGGCTTTTTATAAATCGTTCAAAGGTTGTCGCGCTTTCTGGCAATGGGGGGCATCACAGCGTGCGTGGACCATCGCCGATCTCCACCACATAGAAATCTGCCGCATACCCAATCTTGGCCTCATAAGCTTTACCCACACTGTCAATAAAAGTATCAATGGCCTCATTTTTCACGATACTCACCGTACAACCGCCGAAGCCGGCTCCGGTCATACGAGAACCGATGACACCATCTACCTTCCAGGCTTCCTCCACCAACGTATCCAGCTCAATGCCGGTCACTTCATAATCGTCCCGCAGAGATATATGGGAAGCATTCATAAACTGTCCAAACAATTTCACATCGTTATTCTGCAAAGCTTCCACCGCATGAATGGAGCGCTGATTCTCATATACTGCATGTTTGGCACGCTTGATGCGAATATCACTGTGAATGGCAGACTTATACTGTTCAAACGCTTCCTCTGACAACTGGCCCAGGGACTTGATATCCACCACCTTCTGAAGCTCTGCCAGTGCTGTTTCACACTCACTGCGACGCTCGTTATACTTGGAGTCACCTAAGCACCGCTTCTTATTGCTGCTGGAGATGACAATCTTGGCATCTTGAAGCTTGATCGGTGCGTATGTAAAAGAAAGATCTGCCGTGTCCAGGAAAATAGCATGCCCTTTCTTGCCCATGGCGATGGCAAACTGATCCATAATGCCACAGTTCACCCCATTAAAGTTATTCTCCGAAAACTGTCCGATCAACGCAAGATCCTGATTGGTCACATCGAATCCGAAAAGATCTCTCAAAATATATCCGGTGAGCACCTCCACAGATGCAGAAGATGACAATCCCGAACCATTGGGGATATTACCGTATAATAAAAGATCCATGCCACAGGGTATCTCCATACCTCTCTGTCCAAACGCCCATATGACACCCTTGGGGTAATTGGTCCAGTTGGCCTCCTTGTAAGGTTTTAGGTCCTGTAGAGAAGATTCTATAATGCCTAAATGTTCGAAATTCATGGAGTAAAACCTAAGTTTTTGATCGTTTCTCTTACGCGCTACGCCGTAAGTACCGATGGTCAGCGCACAGGGGAACACATGACCGCCGTTATAGTCGGTATGTTCACCGATCATATTTACACGGCCGGGGGCAAAATAGGCCGTAACACCGTCATTGTTACCAAAAACCTTTGCGAATTTTGCAAGAACTATCTGTCTCATCATAACCCTCCAATTCCGGCCGGCTTCTCACGAATCTGCATCTTGATAGCTTAGCACTCCCCCATCATCTGCTATAACTCCAAATTCCCGACTATACTCGTTGATACGTCCGATAACTCTCTGCCAATTCTCGCCCACAAGTGGTGTGGGCTGATAATTGTTACGAGTGGTCACGGAACTGACAGAGCAAGGAATGATGCGGGCTTCTACAGACTCTACCAACCGGAAGGATGGAGCTTCTATATCTGCTGCCACGCCCGCCGGCTCTGCCCGAAATGTAAAAGTCTGCTGAAAGATCATGGTATCCTTATCGCTGGGATTACGATTGGCTCCAAAGCAGAAATTTCCCAGACTGTATACGATATACTTGCCCTGATACTGATCAATCCCCTGCAGTACATGAGGATGGTGGCCAATGACCAGATCAGCGCCCCAGTCAATGCACTTTCTGCCCAGCTCCTTCTGATAATCTTCCGGATAATTATCCCTTTCGATTCCCCAGTGACAGCAGGCCAGGATCAAATCTGCCCCATCTTCCCTTAACTGCTTCATCCCTTCTTCAAGGTACTTCTCTACGTTTCTCCCTTGGGTAGCTTCATTCACAGAGACCCAGCCAATCTGAATTCCTTCCACCTCACAGATTCCCAGATTCCGATCATAGGCATACAGAATCTCTGCCGCTTCCAGCGCTGCTACCGTATCCCGGCTTCCATCCTCTCCGTAATCCAGACGATGATTGTTGGCCATGCTCACAGCCTCCACCGAAGCATCTCGTAACATAAACGCATACTCCGGATCTCCCTTGATATTATAGGTACGGCCTTCTGCATATTCTTCGGAGAATGTAAGTGCACCTTCCAGATTCACAATGGTGAAATCGTCTTCGCTAAATATATCAGCCACATTGGCAAAGAAATAACTCTTATCCTCTGTCTGCTCGTATGTCTGCCTGAAAGAATAACTATATTGCTGATCCTTATAATTGCCCAACGTCACGTCGCCGGCAGCAGATATGGTTATACTGATTTCTTCCGGTAACGTCGGTTCTGTAACTTCTGTGGGCACTTTAGTTTCCATACTAGTCTCTGCCTCTGCGACAGGTGTAAACTGCCCACTCTCTTCATTCAGCGTCTCATCCGACTCCACCTGCTCTATGGCAAGCAACGGTATGCTAACATTTACATCATCCCCACAACCTGTCATAATGAATACACAAACCACAAAGCTTCCCAACAACCCCTTAATGCAATCTCTATTAATCCTCATTTTACATCCCTTCCAATGGCATCCTTTGTAACAGCCTTTAACACAAAACTGCCGTCTGCGGGCCTTACCGGCAAAGGTGCAGGCTTGCAGGCGACAGTTTTCGCTCTAGGATACCACGACTGTTTATTTCTTAATAAATTTTTTCTCCCCGTTACGGTAGATTTTCATTAATATGAAGGCTTCTACAATAATAGATAAGGCTAACACTGTACTGATCCAGCCATCGAAGCTCGTCATCCCGATCAATGTAAGCTCTGCCACCACGCCGAAACCGATCATCAATTTACCACAAAACTGGTTATACTTCTTCACATCTGTAACCCTGATAGGATATTTACTGAAAACCTTGTTCTGTTCCTCCATCTGATAAGTCTTAATGCCCTGTGAGAAACATAGGAATCCCACGATCAAAAAAATAATTATGTCCAGCATCTCTTTTGTCTCCTTTCGAAAGATGTCCCGCCTCTACTCTACTATACTCCATTTTAAGCCATCTGAAAAGAACTTTTTGCAATTTTAACTTGTCCTTTGCATGCTACCTTTAACGCCGGATAATGTACTTGCAGATAGGATTCCCCATGGAAGAGAATTTCTCCTCGTATTCGGTCATCACATTGCCTTCCATCAGCTTCTCATCCGCATGTAAGTCGTAGGTGATCACCTCAGCCTTCCAGCCTGCCGGCTCCAGCTCTTCCACGGCAAAATCAAAAAGCGGGCGGTTGTCTGTCTTGAACTCCAGCTGTCCATCCTTTTTCAGAATCACGTCGTACCTTCTCAAGAACGCTTCGGAGGGCAGACGTCTCTTGGCATGCCTGTCCTTGGGCCAAGGGTCTGAAAAGTTCAGATAAATCCGGTCCACTTCGCCGGGGCCGAATACTTTCAGTATATCCTCTGCATCCATGCGGACGAATTTTAAGTTGGGCAACTCCTCTTCTTCCATCTTCTGAATGGCCCTAAGAAGCACGCTGGAATATTTCTCGATTCCTACATAATTGATTTCCGGGTGCAATTTGGCAAGGGCGTGAATGAACTGTCCCTTTCCCATGCCGATCTCGATCCTAATTGGATTGGTGTTACCAAATATTTCCTGCCAATTGCCCGGTTTCCAGTCTTCTTCATGTATTACGTAACAGCTGTCAGCGATGACTTCGCGGGAGCCGGTGATATTTCTTAATCTCATAATGTATTCCTTTCCATTCCTTCTCACACTGTTTCCAAAAAATATAAGTTATTCAAATGTTAGCATATTTATTGTAAAAAAGCAAATTTTTTATAAAAGATATTTGCATAAATCTGATTTTATAGTACAATGGTATTCAGTGAACACCAAACATTCGAAACATTTATTGAAAGGTTGAACTATGTGGATTTTGCAAGTTTTATCACATAAAAGAACATCTAAAAAGAGAGTGCGTGTCAGTAGCTTGGTCATGGCGGCTGCGGTAACTTTGAGCAGCCCGCTAACAGTCAAGGCAGACACTTACGAGCGGCAGCTGGAAGTTCAGCGGGCTATGGCTATAGACAGCAATCTGGTTCAGGGCTGGCCCAGGGGACCGGTGGTAACTGCTGAGGCAGCGATCCTGATGGAGGCCGAGACCGGGACGATTCTGTATGCCAAAAATATTCATAAGCAGGAATATCCTGCCAGCACCACGAAGATTTTGACTTGTCTGATCGCTGCGGAAAGGTGCGAGTTAGACGAAATGGTGACTATGTCTCACAGCGCAGTGTACGATACCCCCAGAGGCAGTAATCACATCGCTTTGGACAAGGGAGAATCCATTACCATGGAGGATGCGCTGAATGCCATTCTGGTCCGTTCTGCCAACGAAGTATCCTTTGCAGTAGGAGAGCACATTTCAGGCACTAGCTGGGAGGATTTTGGTCCCATTATGAATGAACGTGCCAGGGAGCTTGGTTGTGAAAACTCCAATTTTGTGAATCCCAATGGCCTGCCTGATGAGAATCATTATACCACAGCCTATGATTTGGCCCTGATCGCCAGAGCCTTTTTTGACAATGAGATGTTGGCCAAGAAGTCCAGAGCTACAAAGCTGGAGATCCTGCCTTCGGCCACACAGCCGGATCATATTATCGAGCATACCAAGAATCAACTGCTCCCCGGCCACAAGAAAGCCTATCCCTATCTGGTAGGCAGCAAGACCGGTTATACAGATGCCGCCCGCAACTGCCTGGTATCCTGCGCGGAGAAAGATGGGCTGAAGCTGATCTGCGTGGTTTTGAAAGATTCCTCTTCCGCCCACTATGACGATACCATCGCCTTGTTTGATTACGGCTTTGGCAATTTTACCAAGGTAAATGTGGCACAATCGGAGACCAAGTATCATATTGACAGCACCGGACTGTTTTACAGCGACCATGATGTATTTGGCAGTTCCAAACCACTGCTGACACTGAATACCGAAGATTTTCTGGTGTTACCCATCCATGCGACCTTTGCCGAAACCACCTCTACTATTTCTTATGATACAGAGGAAGAGAACCAGGCGGCGTTGATCACCTATACCTGGAACGGTGTGAAGGTGGGTACTGCTTCCGTGGATTTTGTGGAAAATACAGAGAATTCCTTTACATTTGACGAACCCATGCGGCCCACAGAAGAATCACCTGAGCAAAAACCGGCAGATACACCGGTGGTATTTGTAAATGTGCTGAAAATCGCCGGACTTGTTCTTTTGACCATAGTAGCGTTGGGTGTATTGTTCCTTGCCGTTTTGTTTGTCAGAAGAAATCCGGGGTTCTTTAGCCGTAGTAAGTCAGCAAGACGTAGGGCTGCAAGGCGCAGAAGACATAGATCCGCCGGCTACTCCTCTTCTCATATGACCACAAGAGAAAGCCGTGTGCAGGACAACAGAGCCCGAGCAAGACAAGCCCGAAACCGACGCAGGAGACGCAAGAAGAGGTCTGATCGGTTTCGTGACTATGATTTTTAAAAAATTTAGAAAAACCCTTGCACTTTATAGTGGTAAAGTAGTAAACTATAAAGGTGATTTTGATTCGCAAAATGACTATGAGAGGAGAATACTTATGAGTATTAGAATAGGTATCTTAGGATATGGTAATCTGGGCCGCGGTGTAGAGTGCGCTGTAAAGCAGAATCCGGACATGGAGCTGGTTGCTGTCTTTACCCGCAGAGACCCAAAAAGTGTGAAGATTCTGACTGAAAACGCTGCTGTGCTGAAGGTAGAAGAAGCAGCGGCATGGCAGGACAAGATCGATGTGTTAATCCTGTGCGGCGGAAGCGCCACCGATCTGCCTAAACAGACACCTGCTTTTGCCAGGATGTTCAATGTGGTTGACAGCTTTGACACCCACGCAAAGATTCCGGAGCATTATGCCAATGTGGATGCGGCTGCCGTTGAAAGCAGCCATGTAGGTATCATCTCTGTGGGCTGGGATCCGGGTATGTTTTCCCTGAACAGAATGTATGCAAGCGCCATTCTGCCGGATGGCAGCGACTATACCTTCTGGGGCAAGGGCGTAAGCCAGGGACATTCCGACGCCATCCGCCGTATTCCGGGTGTGAAGGATGCCAGACAGTATACCATCCCTGTGGACGCAGCTTTAGAGGCTGTCAGAAGCGGTTCTAACCCGGAGCTGACCACCAGAGAGAAGCACACCAGAGAGTGTTTCGTAGTGCTGGAAGAAGGCGCAGATGCGGCACTGGTGGAAGAGACCATCAAGACCATGCCCAATTACTTCGCAGATTACGATACCACTGTTCATTTTATAAGTGAAGAGGAACTGAAAGCTGAACACAGCGGCATCCCCCACGGCGGCTTTGTGATCCGCACTGGACGCACCGGCTGGGAAGGGGAGAACAAGCACCTGATCGAGTACCGCCTGAAGCTGGATTCCAATCCGGAATTCACCGCCAGCGTCATCGTAGCTTACGCAAGAGCGGCATATCGCCTGGCGAAGGAAGGCTTGAGCGGCTGCAAGACCGTGTTTGATATTGCACCGGCTTATCTGAGCGCGAAGAGTAATGAAGAATTGAGAACAACCCTGCTGTAAGGCATGGTTCTTGGTAACATATTTTGCCCCACGAAAGGAGGACCTGACATGGCGATTACATTTACAGATTATGCTTTCGACGTGATGTGGAAAGACGAACTCACCGCTTCCGTGTCCATTACAAATAATCGAAAAAATATTGAAGTAACAAAATATAGTAATGATATTGCCAAACAGCCTTTTTGGGGCGGCAACATAGACATATACCGTATCTATGAATTTCTGGAATACAGATGCTTTGAAGAGGCCAGACCGGATAAAGATATCATTTTAGAGTTGTTGGGTCTTGCGGAGTATAATCCTTGGGAAATCGTGAAAAAAACCCACGGAAGGCTGTATGAGGATTTTTTGTGGCTTCGCTTTCCCGGTGAAGCGCTTACATGGAAGGATGTGTCAAATGAACGAGTATAATATCGGCAAAGAATATCTGGTCTTAGATCATGCAAGCAGCAAAGGAACGCAAACCAAGTATTTCAAGGATGGGTATTGGTATAAAACAATGTGGGAAATGAAGGCTTGGCTGAAGTACTGGTTTCTAAAGTCCTGACATGCTCCAATGTCAAATACTTTGTTGCGTATGAGCAATGCATCATCAACGGAAAGAAAGGCTGCAGGTCTGAGAACTTCCTGAAGCCCGGGGAAGCATTCACAACTTTCCAGAGACTTTACCACAGCTATGCCGGTGGTAACCTAAACGATCACATCAAAGCGATGGGAGACGTGAAAGACAGATTCGATTATCTTGTGTGTTTTGTAAAGGAAACAACCGGTTTGGACTGCAGCGATTATCTGAGAAATAATTTTTCCATCGATATGCTTATCAGGAATCCGGACAGGCATTTTCACAACTTAGGGGTGATCAGATGTGAAAATGGCACTTACCGTGAAGCCCCCATCTTTGATAACGGCCAGGGACTTCTACAAAACTTCACGATCACACCGCCATTAATGGAACCGGCTGAAAAGGAAGAGGCGTTGTCTGCAGCCACAATCTCCGGAAGCTTCGAAGCACAGGTCAGTGCGGCAGGTAATATTCTTAAGATTGATTATGAGCGGCTCTATGACCTACTTGACAGTTATGAGGATGGAATTGCAAAAAATTACCTTTTTCGGCAGTTGAAGAAATATAGGGCAGTTTTTTCGGAAAACAAAGTCTCCTGATTGTTACATCGGGAGACTGCTTTCTTTTTACTATCTCTTTACGTAGGATCATAATATGCCGTAACCACTCCATCATACGAACCAAACCCGGAATCATAGGTACAGGAACCATACCATTTATATCCAACATACCCTGTTTTAAAAGGAACAAAATACGTATAATCCTGCAGCCGGAAACTAAAACCCTTGCTTCCGTCACCATCTGACCGATAGTATGTAGTAACCTTTTTCTCCATATCTTCGTCTGCAAGGCAGGCTGATGCACGCACTACAGAGGATCGATATGCCTGCGTAGAATCGGAGTATTCTACCCCAAAGGCATCATCACCGCCGACCTCACCGATGAATACTCGTTTGCGCCAGCTTGTAGATTCCCAATTTCCGGCACAAGTTAGCGTCCACGTCTTTTCCCATGCATGGTAAAACACCATGGGCGTATATAGCATGACATCACCAGAGGTATTGCACGACGGCCAAGCTACTTCTTTCGCCTCATAAATGTATGTACCATATTGTGCCAACTCTTGCCTGATCTCTTCCTGTTGTGCTTCATCCATCGCAAAAGTAGCGCGTTCCATTAACGAATCAATAGCTTCGCTGTTACCGCTTTTTATCACGCCGTCTGCAAGGGCTTTCTCATAGACCTTGTCCATTTCTTCCGCAAAGCTCGTCTTTTCCTTTGCATCCAACCAAATAGATGTGGAGGTAAGCGGTTCTGCGAACTTTTGGGATATAATGGTAGCTTCTTGTGCTAAGAATACTTTGTTAGCGATAAAAGCTAAGATAAACACAGCAATTAAAATTGCAATTATTTTTCTGTACTTCATACTTTTCCCCTATTCTTTTACCTGAATTATAAGGTCTATTGCCTCGGTTAACATCATTTTTACAGAAACGATTAATCTGATTATGGGTGATTTCTGCTTTATAAGAGAGTTTTGTCTTACTAATCCCTTTTGACGCAATTAAATTTTCCAAATTTATCAACACTCTGCCATAATTATCCATAATTTACTTCTCCTTGTCAACATTATTATACACTTTTTTCTATAAACATTGCACTTGTAAGATGTTCTTGATATCATTTTATTTGACAACACCGAGGATTTTATAGAATTTAAAGATTATACACAAAGAGTTTTTGAACAATAGCAGAAATATTCTTTACATTTACTGACACTTTTGCTAAAATAATATCAAGACAACTCTAAGAAATGGAGGCTCGTGAATAATGTCTCCGGTTGAGGTCGTTACCCTACATCTGGAAGCAGAAAGAATCAACGATTGGAATCTGTGGCTTTCTACAATGCTCTGAGAATGGCCAGAAAACCAACCTTAACGCTAACATCATTGCTTTTGTCTCTGAGACTCATCAGAGGCCTAATTTGTTGTATCACTCCAGTAAACCATAACCTAAAAAAGGAATTTATTATGAAAAAAAAGATTATACTTTCAGTCATTATAGCCCTACTCAGCACAGTTGTTATATTAAATATACTTCTTGCAATATGGGTGCCTGCCATTCGTTTAAAATGGACTTATGGATTTGGCTGCCAAACAATAACCACATATACTTACCCAGAGTATGACCGCTTGTTTATCGTATCACTTTGTGATGATATACTTCATGTTGACGCATTTTACAAAGATAAATATAATGTTTATACCCACGAGAAAGGTAATGGATTTGCCACGCAAGATAATGCTTGTGCTTTATCGGTAAATTTAGAAACTACCAACGGTAATACCAATTTCACCTACTTATGGGTTTATGCGAGAGTTGTAGACAGTCCAAATGCACGCAAATCTATTGACACTGACGGAATACATATAGATATTGATACATACACAATAAATGATAAAAATATTGAAATAGCCACATGTATAACCAATAAGTCCATTGGAAGCACTTGGATAAACGAACAACTGCAACATTTGCAAAACTGAGTGACTAAAATCAAGGAGATCCCCTGCAATGATCATACTCAAAATTTTATGCCTGTTAATACATATTATGGCTTTCCCCAGACTGCGTGGGCTCTTCATCCTCTTTTTCATCTGCATCACGATATACGATGCAATAAAGAAACGGAAAAAAGCACTTGTCATTAACCTATGTCTGGATCTATGCCTTATTGCGACCGCATTCGCAATGATGTTGACCCATTATCCATTATTTAAGTCTGTTGACCTTATGCGTTTTAGGCTGCTGAAAAATGTATATACATCTTATGCTGAGGAACTGATGCCGGATATTGAAGAAGGGGAGGACGGATACTGGGATGTTTTTGATAGCGGTGGCAATCCCTTTCTTAGTGACCATGGAGCCATATATTATCACAAAAAAGGAGAAGACACCGTAATCTTCTTCCCCACTGATACTGCTTTTATGACCGGCTATTTTTACTACAGCACCGACAACGGTAAAGACATCATTGATAACCCCAGCAAATATTGGACATCTGCCCCCAAAGAGACTCCTTATGAATATTGCCACTCCTTAGGTGACAACTGGACTTATATTCACCTGTATTAGCCTTTTGTTACAATTCGGTTTGTTACAAATCAGATAAATCAGACCAATCAGATATACTTCAAACGTACCAGTCTCTTTACAGTATGGCACATTTCATGCTATACTGTAAAAGAGGTGAGGAGTATGAGTAATACAAAGAAAATCGTTAGAATTCTATTGATCATAAATGCTCTGCAGCTGTTAGCAGGAATCGTGGCGTGGAGCTATATCGGTAACATTTCCCGGGAAGAAAAAGATTATTTTGCTTTTATTGTGCTTGGTATGCTTTTGCTTAGCAGTCTGATCATTTTGGCAGGTCTTTATGTGGCATGGAAAAGTAATGACAATCAATATGAAGAGACCTGTCGCAATCTGGAAGATTTGAATCGCACACTGCGGGCCCAGCGCCATGATTATCTGAATCATTTTCAAGTGATACATGGCCTATTAGAGCTTGGGGAATACGAGGAGGCACGTAAATATCTGGCTCCTGTTTATCGGGAGATCAATCAGGTGGGAAGGATATTAAAGACCGCAAGTCCGGCGGTAAATGCTCTGCTGCAGGCCAAATTACAGGCAGCGGAATCGACAGGCATTGAAGTCAGACTGGATGTGAGAGCTGATCTGTCAAAGCTCCCTATAGAGGCCTGGAGCCTATGCAAAGTGCTGGCCAATATCATTGATAATGCCATCCGAGCACTTACAGAAAGGAAAGAAGAAGTGGAAGCTTCTCAGAAAACCCCATGTCTGAAGATCATCATCAGCGAGGAAGGGAACAGTTATTATTTTACCATATCCAATAATGGCCCCCAGATACCGGAGACCTTGAAAAAGAATCTTTTTCTGCCGGGTGTTACCACCAAAAAAGAAGAGGGGCATGGGATGGGATTATATATTTCAGACAAAATTATTAGGGATGCAGGCGGAAAGCTTCATTTTACATCTACCGAAGAATATACTGCTTTTCACATCAAGATACCTATGGCGCAAATGGGCGAAGAATGACAATTCAGTCCTGATTTTGCATATTTGAGAGGATTTCCGTTACAAGATCCGGTGATTTGTAGTATACTGCAAGTGAAAGTTAGCACAAGCAAATGGTACAAATGCCGGATCATAAGAAAGGAGGAAAAAATGCCTGATTTATTTGCTTTGGATCTAAAGACAGTGATAGCAGTAGTCTGTTTGGTTGCGGGCTTTCTTCTGTTGGCAGTGGAACTGGCCATGCCGGGGTTCGGGCTGCCCGGTATATCAGGAATTATCTGCCTGGTGGCAGGTGTGTTTCTGGTAGCAGATACTTTTCAGGAAGGAATCATCATATCTTTGGTGATATTGGCTCTTTTGGGAGTCATGGCTACAGTGATCCTTCGGCTGATGTCATCCGGAAAGCTGAGATCACCCATCGTTCTACAAGAAGAACAGACCAAAACAGAAGGATATTTAAGTTCCAATGATCTCAATTATCTTTTGGGCAGAAAAGGGACGGCAGCCACGGATTTAAGACCTTCCGGTATTGGTGACTTTGATGGTGTCACATTTGATGTGATCTCAGAAGGAACCTATATTACCAAAGGCACACCACTTGTGATCTTTAGAGTACAGGGATCGAAACTGGTGGTGAAAGAAGATGTTATATAAAACAGGAATGTATGGAGGATAGGGTATGGAAGTTATCGGATTGATTTGTTTAACAGGAATTATTGTATTATTGATCGTTCTTTTCTTTACGTTTGTACCGGTAGGACTGTGGATCTCCTGCCTGGCGTCCAATGTGAAGGTGAGTATTTTTAATCTGATCGGTATGCGTCTTAGAAGAGTGCAGCCTGCTAAGATCGTGATGCCACTGATCAAAGCCACCAAGGCCGGTCTCCCCATGGGGGTAAATCAGCTGGAGGCACATTACCTGGCAGGGGGAAATGTCAATAGTGTGGTAGATGCTTTGATCGCCGCAGAAAGAGCGGGCATTGAATTGCCCTTTGAGAAAGCTGCTGCCATTGATCTGGCAGGCAGAGATGTATTTGATGCAGTAAAGATGAGCGTGAACCCTAAAGTGATCGAGACACCCAATGTATCCGCGGTAGCCAAAGATGGAATCGAATTGCTGGTCAAAGCAAGGGTGACCGTTCGTGCTGATCTGGAGCGTTTGGTAGGTGGTGCCGGTGAGGCAACGGTTCTTGCCAGAATCGGTGAAGGAATTGTAACCACAGTGGGAAGTGCTGATTCTCACAAAGAAGTTTTGGAAAACCCTGACGGCATTTCTAAGCGAGTGCTGGGGAAAGGACTGGACAGCGGTACAGCCTTTGAGATTCTCTCTATTGATATCGCTGATGTGGATGTGGGAAGAAATATCGGCGCCCAGCTGCAAAGTCTTCAGGCAGAAGCCGACAAGAACATCGCTCAGGCCAAGGCAGAAGAACGTCGCGCTATGGCAATTGCCAGAGAACAGGAGATGCGCGCCTACGTGGTAGAAGCAGAGGCCGAGGTACCCAAAGCACTGGCTTATGCTTTGCGGGAAGGCAAAATGGGTGTGATGGACTACTATGATCTGCAGAATCTGCAGGCAGATACCAGAATGCGGGATACTATTTCAAACGGACAGTTTGAGACAATTACGGGGGAGGAATAATTTTGCAGGAAAAGAAGCGCCATACTACAAAACAGGAAAAAATGAAGTTTCTTCGTCAGGCAGTCTGTTGGTCTGATATATTGGGAAAACCTGCCTGCAGACAAAGGAGAGAGAGTAAGTGGCAATCAAGGTAATACTGATAGATGATGAAGCAGGAGTTCGCCTGCTTCTGCGTAAAATCATTGAGAAGCATTCAGCCGAGAACCATGGGAACGGGGAAGAAGCAAAATTTGAAATCGTGGGGGAAAGCGACAATCTCGCCGATGCTGTGACCTTATTCACCAGAACCCAGCCGGATGTGGTCTTTCTGGATATTGATATAAATGGCGCAAGCGGCATTGACTGTGCCAGGATCATTACCGATTTAAATCCAAAGACCAAGATTATCTTTGCAACGGCTCATGATCAATACATGTCAGAGGCCTTTGAAGTATATGCATTTGATTATTTGGTGAAGCCCTTTTTAGTGGAGAGGGTGAATCGAACACTTTCCAGGATCCGCAATGGTATGGTATCCAAGCCGGCTTCTGATGCACAAAAAGAGTTACCAGGCCATGTGCAACAGGAGAAAGAAACCTGTCGTCTCCTCATCAAAGGCAAAGAAAGTGCAAGCTTTGTGGAAACTGAGGACATTATTTTGATACAACGGGAAGAAAGAAACACCATGATCTATACGGCGGAAGAGGCCTACGTGACTTCGGCAACCTTAAGCGAACTGGAAAAAAGACTGCCCCCTTCCCATTTTATGCGAAGCCATAAGTCTTACATTATCAATGTGTCTAAGATCAAACGGATCGAACCTTATGGACGCTGGACCTATATTGTTTTGTTCAAAGGCTTTCAGAAGGATGCCTTGATCACAGCGGAGAAATATGAGGAATTAAAGAGACGATATGATTAAGTTTTCTGATGATTTTGAAAGGAGGATGTTAGCTTTAGGAAGATACCGTATTCTATAAGTCTAAGAACAGATATCTTTTAGATGACTTGATGATCAGGTTAAGAAACTGACCCAACTATACGGAACAGAAAGTGAGAAAATGGAGAACTCCTCTGACAAGATGCAAAGCATCGGCTATCGTTGGGAAACGGATACCACTGCACTTTAATTAATCTTAATGATCGGAGACTTCATCAATCCAACCACTACATTAGGGATAGATTTAAAATAATAAAGACTTTAACAATATCCCAAAATAAGAGAAAAAGAGAGGGGCCGTTTTATGAAGAGAACATTTACAACAATGAAAAACAGGCTATTTTTAATCATTACTATAATAAGTTTATTTCTTTTGACAGCTTGTAATAATGACAACAAACAAGCAGAAAAACAACTGGATTTTGACTTTATTCAACACATAGGTGTTTCCTTTGATAATATTTATAAAGAAATGGGATTGAACGAGGACGATTTGGTACAAAGTAAGGGAGCTGGTCGATATGATTATGCTGATACCATTACATATGACAATTACGACTTTACGAAGTACCTATTGTTCGGGAAATATAATGGTTTTGATAGTGCTCTATATGGCGGTGGCTATATGCATATAGCGGAATCCAAAGATGAGAAATATGTGAAGTTGGTTAGAGAAATTAAAAGTAAGCTGATTGAGCAATATGGCAAGCCTTCCACATACCCAGGTTTACCGAATACCATTGAAAGTATTGGTAATCTTGCAGACTGCAAATTTGGTGATACATTCAAAGATACATGGAGTATTGCCGGTGATGTACCCGGTGAGATTACATTAAGTTTAAGTGTTTTAGAAAAGGGGCTTAATATAAATATTATATATAATGTATCTGTTACAAGATAATTGTGCTTCCTTTTTGTTCCATGATAATTATAGGGGTAAGTATAAAATAATATAGGATTCTACAAATCCAGATGCTTTTGAAAAGTTCTGGATTTGTAGTTTTTATGTTTTCAAAGAAACATTGTCATATAAAGTGGCAGGTATACCAACCCATCCTGTTCTTTATAATCCTTCGTATGCAGTACATACGCTGTATCCAAAGCTTCCGCATATTTCTTCCTGAATTTATTGATCGATGATAATGTATACCTGTCTCCTGACTTCACCTCAATAGGTGAAATATTATGCTTACTTGTAACCTTTTTCTTTGCGATCAGGAAGTCTATCTCCATCCGGTCGGCCGCATTTGTTCTGGAGCTTTTGGAGAAGAAATACACTTTATGACCTGCTGCCACCAGCATCTGAGCCACTATATTCTCCATTAACATGCCACTGTTCACAGATAATTTATCAAACAGTAGCTTTCGATAAATTTCTTCCGCCACTATACCGTTCTCATCAAAAGCGTGACTGATCAACAAACCTGTATCCGCCATATAACACTTTAAGGTCTTTCTCTCCATGTTCAGCTTCAGTCCGATGTTTGGCTCCGTAGAATTATAGCATGTATTTACGATCATGGCATCATCCAGCCAGAAAAAAGGTTGCTTATACCGACGCAAGCGAGCCCCTGACTTGATATCCTTCAGTTTAAACTTCTTCTTATGCTTTGAAAGCTGCGCAGGAATTTCATCAAAAATCGCCTCTACATCCAACGAATTTCCCTCAGAATGCTTCATAATATCATCACGATATAGTCTGAGAATATCTCGCTTTACACTATCCACAGCTTCAAAATCATGATTTTCCACATACTTTGTAACTGCCTGCGGCATTCCTCCGACAATCATATACTGCCTGAAATAATCCATTGCCTTCCGATGTAACATCTGCCCCATCGGACGCTTATCGCTGAAACATTGCTTTATAACAGGCACCAATGTATCATCACCAAGAGCCCACAAAAACTCTTCAAAATCCATGGGATACATACTGATATGCCGTTCTTCCGAAGGAATCACAATATCTTTCACATTCTTGCGTATAGACATCAGAGACCCTGTCTCTATATAATCAAACCTTCCATCCGCCACCAGATACTTAATCGCAGCCCGCGCCCGCGGAAAACACTGTACCTCATCAAAAATAATAACGGATTCCCTCTCATAAAGCTTCTTGTTATAATACGCAGAAAGATACATGAAAAAAGCATCCAGATTCTCCAAATGATTCATAAAGAGCTCCCTAATATCCTTACCCGCCCTGTTAAAATCAATCATAATATAAGATTTGTACTGATCTCTGGCAAATTCTTCCGCAATATAACTCTTCCCCACACGCCTGGCTCCATCAATCAACACCGCCGTACTCCCATTGGATTTCTCCTTCCAATCAAGTAGCTTATCATAAACCTTCCTCTTCATCCCACGCCTCCTGCACATAATCAAGGTTATCAGCAATTCTATTTTAACACATATTCATGATTATAGCAACATCATTTTTGCACCAAATCAAGATTACCGACCAACTGCACTCATGCGCCTGGGGGCAGCCGGGCTGCTCTCCTGTGTTGGCCGGCTGCCCGCAAGCGCCGTCCCTAAGTCCGCTACCTGCCCGAGCGGTGTTTCTTTCGCATCTGACTGACATGCTCTCTGCGCTGTTCAATTTCCCCCGCGTGTTCTTCCGTGATAAACTTGGTAGTCTTGACGATATACACCTTATCATCATCGGTCTTACGCACTCTAATCTTGCCCTTCAGATACCCATGTTTCTCACAGTAAGCCAGGCAATAATACTGCTTGCCATTCCCGCTGAACCATTTAATCTTCTTACGAATATTGCAATGGCAGATGTAACACTTACTGGACACTACTTCCCGGTCCCGAAAAGCTTCCTCTCTGTCCGCAAACTGTCTGGAGATATACTTATAATAGGTGTCAAACTGCACCTTGATCTCCTCTTCTCTCCTGACAGGGGGATGATACACATCGTATGACACATTACGAAGCACCTTGGGATCCTTACACTGCGCCAGGACCTTGCCGGTATAGTAGGCATCTTCAAAGGCACGATGAAAGGGCGCATCCTTTGCAATATGTAGATAATCTACTGCATATTCCAAGCTGCGCCTGATTTTGCGGTCTTCATAGGCGATGCTAAAAAGCTTTTGGACATCAAGATAGGGAATGGGGCCGCCTGAGAGGGGCTCCATCCCATAATATCTCATATTGCGCTGCAATTCCGTCAGATCCTGAGTCCCCCAGGTACAGAACATAAACTGCTCACACGCACTGCCTGCACTTACGCCGACCTGGGCAACGCCACACCAGGCAAGAAACCTCTCCATCACTTCCACAAAGGTCTCGCCTTCCTTAAGCATCTCCATATCCAGCTGAATCAGTTCTCCCGTCACCCTGTGCATTTCATGATAAATCTGCGGCCTGATCAGTCCGTGAAATTCACCGATCTGCTCCATCTGCTCATTCAGCTTCACAGCACCAATCTCTACGATTTCAAATGCTGGATGTCGTTCTGCATCCTCGCCGCCCTGATTCCATTCCAAATCTAAAACAATGTAATTCATCAGCCCATTCCTTTGTACGACTGCTTATTTACCCAGCATCTTCAAAATGGCTGACTTACTCTGTACGCCCACGGAAGTTCCTACTGTCTGACCATCCTTGATCACCACCAGGGTAGGAATACTCATGACATTGAATCTGGCTGCAAGTGCAGGCTGATCATCCACATCTACCTTGCACACTTTCACGTCAGTCAGCTCCCCTGCCAGCTCTTCGATCACCGGCATCAGCATCTTGCAGGGACCACACCATGCTGCCCAGAAATCAATCAGCACGGGCTTGTCAGACTGTAATACTTCTGCGTCAAAATTTTCCAATGTTACATGTAATGCTGCCATAATTTTCTCTCCTTTTCTGTGTCAATGCCACGTTTAAGCACTTACTATTGTGTACATCTGTATCTGAAATATGCA
>JAZQGM010000116.1:0-5249 GCA_045540075.1 Acetatifactor sp.
GGAATACGGAGTATGATATGAATGCGCCGGATAATCAGAATATGTATTCGGTGTTTTCGGGGCATTTTTCGGTGTGTCAGGGGTATGCGAAGGCGGTGCAATATCTGTTGAATCGGTTGGGGGTGGAATGTACCATGGTAACGGGGATGGTGGATACGGGAGAGGGGCATGCCTGGAATCTGGTGAAGGTGGATGGAGAGTATTATTTTGTGGATGCCACCTGGGGGGATGCGTCTTATGTGCAGGATGAGAATTTTTGGGATGGTATCTTAGAGTTTCCAGAGATTAATTATGATTATCTGTGTGTGAATACCGAGCAGCTTCTTCGGACTCACTTACTGGGGAATGTGGTGGATGTTCCGGAGTGTACGGCTCTTGAAAATAATTATTATGTCAGGGAAGGCGTTTATTTTACGCAAATGGACGAAGAACAGCTGACAGCGTGTTTTGATAGGACAGCACAAATCGGTAAGGGTGATGTGACGCTGAAATGTGCTGATACGGCAGTGTATGAGGAAATGTATGACAAGCTGGTTGTGAAGCAGGGGATTTTTGATTATATGGACTGCCAAGAAGGCAGTATTGCTTATACGCAGAATGAAAAACAATTATCTATGACTTTTTGGGTCACAAATGGGTGACAAATGAATATAAAAATGTTATAATCTTTAAAACAGGATAAGCCATAGGAGGAAAATAACATGGAGAAAGAATTTGAAAGAAATACTGTTGTGCTGCAGGAGGATGGCGGTATCGGTGCCGTGCAGATCGCAGATGATGTAGTAGCAGTAATCGCCTCTCTGGCAGTGGTTGAAGTGGAAGGCGTGTATCTGGCCGGCAATATGACCAATGATCTGATGGGCAAGGTAGGCAAGAAGGGCGTCAGAGGCGTGAAGGTAGATGTGCTTGAGGGCAATGTAACTGTGGATATGGTGGTTACCATTGAATTTGGCCGTAATATTCCGGCAGTTTGCCAGAAGGTGCAGGGTAAGGTGAAGGCGGCGATTGAGAATATGACCGGTCTTACCTGTTCTGATGTGAACATCCGCATTGCAGGTGTAAATACGAAAAAGGATAAATAGGGACATTGATTATGGGAAGAAGAGAGCAGAGAGAACAGATTTTTAAGCTGCTTTTCCGTCAGGAATTTCATTCCTTACAGGAAATGGATCAGCAGATAAGATTATTCTTCGAGGACGAAGAGGTGTCGGGAATCTCTGAGAAAGATATGAACTACATTACAGAGAAGTATCAGAAGATACGTGAGCTTGTACCCAAGCTTGATCAGTATCTGGACGAGAAGGTGGAAGGCTGGAATACTGCTCGTATGGGTAAGGTGGAGCTGACCGTCTTACGTCTTGCTGTGTATGAGATGCTTCATGACGAAGATGTGCCGGAGGGCGTGGCCATCAATGAGGCAGTGGAGATTGCCAAGACCTATGGACAGGAAGGTTCCGGTGCTTTTGTAAATGCAGTTTTAGCTAAATTTGTAAAGCAGGGTGATCAAAATTCGTAACGTATATACTGTCTCACAGGTAAATGCTTACATTAAGAATATGTTCACGCAGGATTATATGCTGCAGGCTGTCCACGTCAAGGGCGAGGTCAGCAACTGTAAGTATCATTCCTCTGGACATATTTATTTTACGTTGAAAGATTCCAAAGGAACCATGAACTGTGTCATGTTCGCAGGGAACCGTGCTGGGCTTACGTTTCGACTGGCAGAAGGCCAGCAGGTCATAGCAGGTGGTACCATTGACGTGTATGAGCGGGATGGGAAGTATCAGCTTTATGCCAGGCAGATCGCACTGGATGGTGCGGGGCTTTACTATGAACGATTTGAGCAGCTTAAGAGGGAATTGGAAGAAATGGGGATGTTTGCACAGGAGTATAAGCAGCCC
This sequence comes from Acetatifactor sp., assembly GCA_045540075.1. Classification (GTDB taxonomy): domain Bacteria; phylum Bacillota; class Clostridia; order Lachnospirales; family Lachnospiraceae; genus Acetatifactor. The sequence goes on from JAZQGM010000116.1 coordinate 1,902, forward strand.
ATTCCCAGATATATTCATACTTTGGGTGTAGTGACTGCAGATACAGGGGCGGCTGTCAGGGATATTATACAGATCACCAGACGGCGTAATCCTTATGTGCAGATCATTCTGTATCCTGCAACAGTGCAGGGAGAGTATGCGGCAGAGAGTATCGTAAACGGTATCCGGGCGTTGGAAGCACTTCAAGTAGATGTGATGATCGTGGGACGGGGCGGAGGCTCTATCGAAGACCTATGGGCTTTTAATGAGCGGATTGTGGCTCAGGCGGTGTTCGATTGTTCCATCCCCATTATCTCAGCGGTAGGCCATGAGACAGACACTACGATCATAGATTATGTGGCAGATCTGCGTGCTCCCACACCTTCGGCGGCAGCAGAACTGGCGGTGTATGATATTGCCCAACTTTCAGATCTGCTGGAAAGTTATGAGAATATTCTTAAGAAGCTGATGAGAAGGCAGATACAGGAACGTCGTGACAAGGTATCTCAATACGAGATGCAGCTTCGATATTTAAGTCCGGTCAGCCGTATCCGGGAGAAGAAGACATATACTCTTGGCCTGGAGGAACGACTGCAGGCAAGCATGGATCGGATATTAAAGGAGAAACGTCACAGACTGGCACTTTATATTGAGCAAATGAAAGGATTATCTCCTTTGGAAAAGCTAAACAGTGGTTATTCTTATGTAGAGAATGAATGTGGGCAGAATGTCAGGTCTGTAAAGCAGGCAGTGCCGGGGGAGACACTGACTATTCGAGTGCGTGATGGTGCGTTGAAGACACAGGTGATAGAAGTATATGAAGAATCCACAGACAGGCATACGGAATCCAAGTGAGAAAGGAGTTTTGATCAATGAGCAGGGAGAACTTGAGTCTGGAAGAAAACTTTGCCAGATTGGAACAGGAGATAGAGAAGCTGGAAGGGGAAAATGTGACGTTAGAAGAGGCTTTCCGGGCATACAGTGCCGGTATGAAGCTTTTAAAGGATTGCAATGCCCAGATTGATAAAGTGGAGAAAAAGGTGCTGAAGCTTAGTGCAGATGGATCATTGGAGGAACTGTAATGGAAGACAATAGATTCAAGGAAATGCTCGGGGAGAAAGCAGAGCAGATAGAAGCTGTGCTTCAAAGTTATCTTCCCGCGGAAGAAGGATATCAAAAAAAGGTATTAGAGGCTATGAACTACAGCCTTATGGCAGGTGGAAAGCGCCTCAGACCTATGCTGATGCAGGAGACCTATAAGCTGTTTGGAGGCAAAGGTGAGGTGATCCGACCTTTTATGGCTGCCATAGAGATGATTCATACCTATTCTCTGGTACATGATGATCTGCCGGCCATGGATGATGATGAGTATCGCAGAGGCCGTAAAACCACTCATGTGGTATATGGAGAGGCTTTTGGTATTCTGGCAGGTGATGGTCTATTGAATTATGCTTTTGAGACTGCATTAACAGCGTTGGAGGGTCCTGATGTGGATGCGGCACGTGTGGGGAAGGCTCTTTCAATTTTGGCCCGTAAGGCCGGTGTCTACGGCATGATAGGAGGCCAGACAGCAGATATTGAAGCAGAGGGTCAGGATACCCCCATAACCAAAAAGCAGCTTCTTTTTATTCATGAAAAGAAGACAGCAGCCCTGATTGAGGCAGCGATGATGGTGGGAGCTGTTTTGGCTGGAGCATCTAAGGAAACAGTAAGTAAAATCGAAAAATGTGCTTATAATATTGGTATCGCATTTCAGATCCAGGATGATATCCTGGATGTCATCGGCGACAGTAAAGAGCTTGGTAAGCCGGTGGGAAGCGATGAGAAAAATCATAAACAGACCTTTGTAACTTTAAATGGTTTAGAACAATCCCGTAAGGAAGTAGCGCTCCTTTCAGAGGAAGCGGTGTCGATCTTAACGGAAGTTGAAGGAGAAAATGCATTTTTGACACAGCTGATTCTTACATTGATAGACCGTCGAAAGTAAATAAAGCATTACAGTACAGCCGTTCGGCGAGTGTTTTGACAAGTTGTGAAGTCAACAGGAGAGAAGCAGGTACGAATGGCTGTAATGAATGAGGAAAAACACATGTTGCTGGAAAAAATTGAGAAAGTAAATGATATTAAGCAAATAGATAAAGCAGATTGGGAAGCGCTGGCCGGAGAGATCAGGCAGTTTCTGATCGAAAAAATCAGTGTCACAGGTGGGCATCTGGGCTCCAATCTGGGGGCAGTGGAGCTTACCATGGCACTTCATCTGGTTTTAAATCTGCCCCAGGATAAGATCATCTGGGATGTGGGACATCAGTCCTATACGCACAAGATTTTGACAGGGCGCAGAGAAGGTTTTGATCACTTGCGCCAATATCATGGAATGAGTGGCTTTCCCAAGAGGAAGGAAAGCAATTGTGATGCCTTTGATACGGGGCATAGTTCCACCTCCATTTCAGCGGGATTGGGACTGGTAAAAGCCAGAGATTTACAGGGAGAGAACCAAACCATCGTTTCTGTGATCGGTGACGGTTCCCTGACCGGTGGTATGGCTTATGAGGCTCTTAATAATGCAGCGAAGCTGGAAACTAATTTTATCGTAGTGTTAAATGATAACAAAATGTCTATTTCTGAGAATGTGGGCGGTGTGTCCAAATACCTAAATAATATCAGAACTGCTGACAGCTATCTGGGTCTGAAAGAGGGTATCTACAATGCACTTGTGGGCACCAAGAAGGGTGAAAGTATCATTACCAGGATCCGTAGAGCCAAGAGCAGTTTTAAGCAGCTGGTCATTCCCGGAATGTTTTTTGAGGACATGGGAATCACCTACTTAGGGCCTGTAGACGGCCATGACATACCGGGGCTTGTGAGAGTGATTCAGGAGGCCAAAAAGGTAAGAGGTCCTGTGATGGTTCATGTGATCACAGAAAAAGGGAAGGGGTATGCACCGGCAGAACGTCACCCTGCCAGATTCCATGGAACAGAGCCTTTTGAAATAGAGACAGGTATCCCATCCAAGCCCAGGACAGTGTCCAATTACACAGACATTTTTTCCACAGTGATGTGTAAACTTGGACAGCGTGATGAGAAGGTGGTGGCGATCACAGCAGCCATGCCCGATGGCACCGGGTTGAAACGGTTCCGCAATAGGTATCCGGACAGGTTCTTTGATGTGGGGATTGCTGAACAGCATGCAGTTACTTTTGCGGCAGGACTGGCAGCCGGTGGATTAAAGCCGGTAGTGGCAGTCTATTCCTCTTTCCTGCAGCGGGCTTATGACCAGATACTGCATGATGTGTGTATCCAGAAGCTTCCTGTGGTATTTGCCATAGACAGGGCGGGACTGGTGGGAAGTGACGGTGAGACTCATCAGGG
>JAZQGM010000117.1:0-2722 GCA_045540075.1 Acetatifactor sp.
AGTCTCCTGTATCAGCTTCATGATAGCATTTCTGAAAAGATATGTCAACAATACCGGACTCTCTATCAAACAGTAGTATGCTAATTTTTAAGTTGCCCGCCAACTTAGCCAGAGGCTATTGTGTAAGAACACGTCTTGTAGGTCGCTGACCTTATCTAACAACTAAGGCTAGCCTTATTCAGCATGGGTGCAGGGTTTTAATGTTGTTAGCACAACAGGAGAAGCTCCTTATCTCCATAAAGAAGAATTGAATTCTTCTGGCACTATTATTATATCACAAAAAAGGTGAATTGCAACTATATATTTGAAAAAAATTATGAATATTTTGTCTCTAGTTAATTTCCAAAGTAAATTCTACCCCGTCATGATTCAAAGTAGATTTTACTTTGAGAAATTATTGACTGGATTTTACTTTGAAAAGTTTTTATACTTATATTGCTGTCTCCTGCTACACAGGAGGATTACCATTATGAGTAAACATTTAACACTTGATGACCGCTCACTTATTGCTTCAAAATTGAATAACCAGGAAACTTTTGCAGCCATCGGTATCGCGCTTGACAAGAACTGCACCACTATTTCTAAGGAGATTCGGAATCACAGAGTTTTCAAAAAGACTGGCGGTGCCGGCAGAGCCTTTAATGCCTGTGCACACCGCTTTCATTGTGACAAGCTACGTATCTGCGCTGTCTGCACCCGTTCTAATAATCGCACCTTTTGTTGGAGCTGCCGGGAATGCAACAAAAATTGTCCGGATTTCCTGGAAGAAAAATGCCCCAAACTGGATTTACCACCATATGTTTGCAACGGTTGCCCAGATCTACAGAAATGTACTTTGGAAAAATGCTTTTACAAGCCTTGTCTCGCACATGAGGAATACCGGAATGTACTTTCCGAATCTCGCCAGGGCATCTCACTTACAGAACAGGAAATCAAACATCTCGATAGTCTCATTTCACCTCTGATCATGAAGGGACAGTCTCTGCACCATATCTGTGTCAACAATAAGGACTCTATCATGATCAGCGAAAGCACCATCTACCGTCTGATTGGATATAATGTATTTACGGCCAGAAATATTGACCTTCCCAGAAAGGTGCGCTATGCCTCAAGGAAGGTCAAGAAGCATGTTAAGATTGACAAAGCCTGCAGAACAGGAAGGACTTATGATGATTATCTGGCATTTATGGTGCAAAATCCGGATCTTCCGGTGACAGAGATGGATTCTGTGGAAGGAAAGAAAGGGGGAAAAGTACTGCTTACCCTCCATTTTGTAAAAGCTGAATTTATGATTGCTTTCCTGCGTGATGCCAATGATTCTCAGTCTGTCCTTGATATCATTGACCGCCTTTATCTGGAACTGCGGACCGACATCTTCATGAACATCATGCCCATCCTGTTGACCGACAATGGCTCAGAATTCTCTAATCCTGAGCGTATTGAATGTGACAAACAGCAGAATAAACGCACCCGCGTTTTCTACTGTGATCCGGCTGCGCCGGAACAGAAAGGATCTGCTGAACGAAACCATGAACTGATACGTTACTGTATCCCAAAAGGAACCAGTCTTGATGATTACACGCAGGAAATGATCACCCACATGATGGACAACATCAACTCCCTGACACGCAAGAGCCTGGGCGACAAATGTCCTTATGATGTCTTTTGCTATTTATACGGTCAAAAAGTTCTTGATGTCCTTAACTGCCATAAGATCCCGGCAAACGAAGTCGTCCTTACACCGTCTGTTTTTGATATATTTCACAGGAGTGGGGAGGAAAGTAATGATCATGAAAGAAGACATTAAAAAGGAACTATCAAATTTTAAGAAGCTTTCTACACTGGAGCCTCTCTTTGACAGCATAATCGCAGTTGATGACGCCGGCTTCACAAAAGTATACAGTTATGAACAGCTGCTTGAAGAATACAATCATCTGATTGATGGTATTGAATATTTTCACTGGAAAATACATGAGCTTGACCATGAGGCAGAAGCATATCGTTCTGCATTTTGCCAGTTTTCAGATGAGTATTACGGATTGTTTTAAACAAAATAAAGGTGTAAACTCTGGCATCCAACCATGCCAGAGTCATAAACCACCACACTTATAAATATAACACCGCAGGAGACAGCCTCATAGACCACAAACAGGGATGGCGTTTACTCTGACAAAAAAACAGGTCATACGTCATTTCCGGACATTTGCGCCCATTTTCAGCTGAAAACTAGCCTGTGTAGCACTATTATAACTGTTTGGGCTAAAAAAAACCACCTCTTTTTTCAAAAAATCGAATAAAGAGGTGGTTTATGTGGATTTTACTTTAAAAAACTAGAATTTACTTTAAAAACTAACCAACATACATATCCCGAATTTTTTTCAAAAACTTTTTGTATATAGAAAGTCAAATCATTCAAAAATGTCAAAAATATTATTCCCTCGGCAGATTTGTCGCGATCCCAGCCACATACCCGTCCAGAAAATTTACCGTCTCGCTGCCGCACACCGGGCAGAAACCGGTGAAATCGCCGCAATGGCGCCTGCACCCCGGGTTCGCGCAGCGATTGCTGCCAAACTCATATCCGCATGTACAGCAGACCTCCCAATCATCTGCCAGCCTATGGCAAACCGGGCATCTGCGTTTATCTTCCCGCTCCATCATCCTCTTCCTTTCTGAGCCAACGTGCTGTAACAGCTTCTTTCTCCTTCGTGCACTCCCTCAC
>JAZQGM010000118.1:0-4727 GCA_045540075.1 Acetatifactor sp.
GGAGAAAAGATACGGCAGCTGCGTCAGACCAGGGGCTTCTCACAGGAGGAGCTGGCCGCGCATTTGAATGTGAGCCGTCAGGCGGTGAGCAAGTGGGAGCGCGGGGTTTCCCAAACTTAAAGATACCACACTAAAACCCACGCTTACATTCCTTCCAAACAATACAGTTTTGGAGGTAAACCCTATGAAAAAGCTGATTTCCTGCGAATATAGCTTCGATAACTGCTGTGTGGAGCTGAAATTCACCGATGGCAGCATGATTGCGATTGATACTATTGCCGTTGAGAACGAGGTTGCCCGTAATATGTACGAACGGTCAGAGCTTGACTATCTGATTTACAATGCCCCTCTTGAATATGCAGACCTTATTTTGAACGGTGATCCCGAAACATACCTTAAAGCGGTTACTGAATATAAGCCGCTGGACTAAAAATTTACCCCTCTACCTATCGGCAGAGGGGTGTGTTTTTATATTGACCGGATAAAGCTGAGATAGATTCGTATTCTATCTTTCATCACTTATTGTTTATATTTTATTTTCATTCTCCGATTGTTGTTTTCAACGTTACAGAGCCTGCGCTCATATAGGTATCAGGCTCATAGCTCATAATCTTCAATATGATCCCTGTGCCTGCAGAAGGAATAACGTTTAATTCCACATCCTTCACATACTCGCCCGGCTTGAGAAGTCCCGTCTCGCCGAGAGTTTTGCCATTAACGTCAAGCAAACGGAGTTTGAGATATACGTCGTTTTCCGCTGCGTTGGTGAAGTATACAACCGCCTTATTGCTGTCCATCGTCATATATCCGCACACAGAGAAACGGTACGCCATTCCATCCTGATACGGTGAGGAATAATCCAGCTCATCAGGTACATCCGGAATCCCTTGTACAGCCATACTTTCAAATGCAGGAGGTACGAAATCTCCCATTCGCGGATTTCGGGCGGTGACAAGAACAAGTATCATCACGACCAATGCAATTATCGTAAGCACACAGAGAATGTATACAGGCATTATATTCACTTTTTCAACCGATGATTGTTTTCTTTTTTTGCTCATAGACACACCACCTCCGCAAAACCGTACCTGATATGGTTTATACAGAGGGGCTGATGTTTCACAGCCCCTCTGTAACGTCATTTAATTATCATAGTTTACTTTCAGTGTGCATGTGACTGTGAAACTATTATCGTCACTACCAAAATTATACCATGTTTCGCCGCCATTATTGGAGTAGACCAACTCATGAGGGGTTCCATTGTATGTGAATTCCAGCTTATCAGATCTCAATGTCTGTGTTTCAGCATCATAGGTAAAGTTTTCTGCATTCACATGATAAGCATTCTCCTCAAGGACAAACTTTTTTCCTACCTCTCTGAAACCAATCATATACTCTTCCTGGAAATATTCATTCTGGTTGACAATCCATTCCAGATTAGTACCATTTACGATTACAGTTGGTGTGATTACTTCCTTATCATCGGCTATAAAATTGAACTTATATTCATGCTCAATTCCCGAATATATTGATTCACCGTTTGCGCCGCCTGTCCATTCTACATCTGTGCCATCAGCTACAATTTTAAAACTGGAGATTCTAGGCACCTCAGGTTCTACATAACCTGGAGCTTCAATAAATACCGTGATTGTTCCGAGGTCTGTATCCTCTCTGATAGCCGCGCCGCTGATACCGAATTCGCAGGAAGCCTTTGGTGCATTGTTATATGTTAAGCCGACTGCAGTGTCAAGCTCAAGAATATTGTCACCTTCTGCTCCGCTGTTTTCAGTAAAAGTACCGTAAACGCCATCCACTTCACTTTCAAATTCAAGTGTTGCGTTTACGCCTATTTCAGAATGGTTGGTGATTGTGATCGTGCTGGTGTCTGTGCTCCATGAGCCTTCAGATCCTCCTGTGTAGGAATGAGTAGCAGGATCCCATTCACCATCGGCAGACTTAGTGTATGTAAAAGTCATATCTTCCCATTCAATATCAACGGAAAAGGTCTTCACCGCAGCACCTTTAGCCTGGAAGATAACGCCAACCGGGATTGAAGCGGTGTTTCCATGGGAATCAACGCTGGATTCTGCTGCATAGGCAGGAGCCGACATAGCTACCAGCATTATAATTGCAAGTGCAAAAGCAATAAATTTTTTCATGGTATGCAATTCCTTTCTGTAAATTTAAAGTGGGAGCTTAGCTTCCAATTTCACTAAAGTAAACGTATGCTTCTTCTGTCCAGGTCTCTCCCCAGTCATTGGAATAAGCCAGTGTGAGCTGAAGCTCGGACTTATCAAGTTCCCAACTATCACTTCTCCACCAACCTTTTTCAAGATCAACAGTGAAGTTGCCCGGATATACAGCATACTGACAAAGGACGGTTCCATTAGGCTCCAGCAAAGCAACAAGATGCTGTTCCAAACCTTCTTCTATAGTGCCCAGGTTGTTACCCGTGACAATAACTATAGGCGCAGGGGAAATAACTGTATCACGTCCAATAGTCATATATTTGATTGTGTAAGAAGCACCGCGGACATCTGATGCATCCCAAATAACACTATCAGATGGATAGAAGGCAACACCTGTAATTTCAGGCGGCGCAACGTAATCAACAGCCTCGATGAGCACAGTGATTACACCGATTGCTTCGTTACTTGCAGTAACACTGCCGCTCAAGCCAAAGCTTGCAGATGCAGAAGGAGCATTTTCAACTGTCAGACCATCTGCGGAATCAAGATTAAGAATATTGTCGCCTTCTGTTCCGCTTGTTTCTGTGAATACACCCGTAACAGCGTCTTCATTGGATTCAAAGGAGAGTGTTGCAGTGATATCTGTATTGGAGTGGTTTGTTACGGTGATTGTAGCATCATCACTCCAAGAGCCACCCTTTGCTCCTACATACGTATGTGTAGAAGGATCCCATGTACCCTGACTGCCTTCCGTGTAGGTAAAGAGCATATCTGTCCATGCTATGTCTACAGAAACCTTCGTAGCGACAGTACCTGTGGACTCATAAACACCGGCAACATTGATTCCGGTACTACCTCCGTTTTCGCCGACTGTTGTTGCAGCAAATACGGTAGGAGTCATCATTAAAACCATAATGATGACGAGAAATATAGTGCAAATTTTCTTCATGGTATGTATTTCCTTTCTGTAATTTTAGTTATTGCTTGGAAATGGATACAGTAACCGTACCGACTTTACCGGCAGTTTCAGCAGTCAGAGTACCGCCAAGTGTCAGTTTAACCGATGCCGTTGGTGCTGCATCCCTTGCTGTACCAACAGCGGTTGCAAGAGTCAGTTCTCCGCCGTCTGAAAAAGTTCCTGTAACAGTCTCTATCGCCTTGGTATACACAAATGTGGCTTTAATATCTACGTTGGAATGATTGGTCAGCGTGATCTCATTCCCACTTACAGACCAGAATCCTTCACCTTTTGTACCGGTAGTATGGGTTGCAGGATCCCACACACCTTCTGCACCATCTGTGTATTCAAAGGTCATAGAGCCCCAGGAAATGTCAACTGAGATCACGTCGTCAGCAGCTGCACCCACTTTGTAAGAAGCAGAAATATCGATGGTTGCAGTACTGTCTGTCGTGACATTCCCTTCCGCAAAAGCAGTGACAGAGAAACTCATCATCATAACAAAGACGAGCACAAGCGAAAAAAATTTTTTCATACCAATTCCTCCTTTCATAGTCTTGTTAATATAAACAGCCTTTCGGCTGAATAACATGGTTATTCGACCACGGTTATCTCAACCTTGCCTTTAGCATCAACCATAGCTTTTTCGTTTGTTTCGGGATTATAGGCTCTGATGACAAGCTCTCCGTCATAGCCGCCTTCCGCAAGCCGTTCCTTTGCATATTTCTCCAGCGTCAGAGTATCAACACCATGCCCCGGAGTAATAAGGTCAGATTTGGCAACGACAAGATCGTCTATCATAATGAGAATAGCAACATTCTGGTTGGAAGCCTGCGGATTAGCATACAGGAGTGTCACTTTGTTTTCGGAAAGGTCAACCGTCACATTTGTCGTATACGTTACATTGATTGCTCCTCCGCCTTTGGGGCTTTCCATCTTCTCTCCATCATCTCCTTCCAGAGGCTTTTGGTTTGGCTCTGTACTTTGCGGAGGATAATCCGGTGTTATGGGTGCTCCTACATTGTCTCGGGAAAAGAGTACCCACACGGTAACAGCGATGGAGGCTGTCAAAGCCAATGCAAGCACCGCGACAATAATCGCAAGTTGTTTTTTTGTTATATTCATATTAATTCTTTACCTCCTTGAGATATTGATCTGTATTTTATATTTGGGGCTTCACTTATAGCGACACAAGAGTTGACATCAAATAGCTTGCTGTAACCGAGGTGTAGAAGAAAGCATCTATCACATGATCTCTTTTCAATTGCGTGACTTTGCGTGCTATCTCCGGGGCTGCAGTATCATCACATAGGATTACAAACTTACATTCCGGATTACTACTGCGCAAATTATGAATTTCGTTCAATCTCTGGTTCAAGGTTGTGCCGGGAAGATAGGAAATTTCCATCAGATAAATATCCGCATCCATTAAATCGAATGGCTGTGTTATGCTTTTGGCAGAATCCGGCGAAATACGATCAACTACAAATTCTCCACATTCTTTTATAGTACGAATAACGGCTTCGGACAGAAGTTCGTTTTTGATACTGACAAGAACTTTCTTCACATGCACTCCTCCT
>JAZQGM010000119.1:0-26187 GCA_045540075.1 Acetatifactor sp.
AGGCGCTATGAATATTGTGCTGGGGGTAGTCTCTTTGGCAGTAGGAGTTGCCAGTGGAGTACTTCTGATCATCTGTGGTGCGAAGCTGCTTGCAGGCAAATCGAAAATCCTTTTTTAACTAAATAAGAATGCGAAAGGGCATCTTTCTGTGGCAGTGTGCAGGGGGTGCCCGTATCTATTGAAAGCTTGACATGATAGGAAGGAAGCATGCTATGGCTAGAAAAAATTATATGTTTACCACTAGGAGGCATTCGGATAAGGCTGTCATGGGGATGATTCTGGGAATTATCAGTCTGGCAGCTATGATCGCAGTAATCTTCCTGTCTTACACTAAAGGTGGAAATGTGCCGGCAGGCTATGGATTTACAGGACTTTTTGCGGTGGTATTTTCAGTGGTGGGATTGGTGCTTGGTATTACTTCGATGAGAGAGAAGAATCAATTTCTGCTATTTCCGGTGATCGGGATCATATTAAATGGAGTGGCGCTTGTGTTGATCGGTGTGTTGCTTTATGCTGCACTTTGAGAATATGGCCGGGCAGGACCAGGAGGAAAGGAAGGCTATGGAAGAAGATATTCTAAAAGAGCGGTATGAATTGGCGGTTGGCAGGGTCAGGGAATTGGCAGAAGAGCTGGCCTTTGTAGAAAATGAATATTTATCGGTAGATACAACGGAGTATTTTGCAACCGCAGCCTCCTATTTGATCAACCTTCTTAAGGATAAAGGGGTGAAAAAACCGGCTGGTAGTAAGGGTCTGTGTTTACCGGAGATATGTTATGAGCACAGTTTTCTGAATCCGGCGTATGCAAAGGTGGTTTTGGGAATAGAGCATGGCAGGATCCTTTCCTGGTTATTGTATGAGTTATGCAGCATGGAGCCTTTTGTGAAAGCAAGCTCTATACAGGATATAGTGATCCGTTTAGAGCTTTTTCTGGAAGTGTATGTGGCATATACTTATGAGTGGAATGAAAATGGACAGTTGCCGGAATGTGAGACGATCCGTACGATTATATACTGGTTTGCCTTTGATTATGCAGATGTGGCAGCGGAGCAGTATGTGGAGGAACTTAAGAATGGTGTGAGCTATATGGATGGTCTTTATTTGAATTCTGCCAGTATGCTTTATGGGTTTGTGCCAGGGGAGGGCAGAAGCAATCTGGATTCAGGGGATAGGGATATGGATCGTTGCGCCAAAGATCATCAGGGAGACATAGCCATGATTTTAGACAAGGCTTATGTGAGCAGGAAACTGGAAGTGTTTCGGACTGCTTTGGAGAAAAATGGGCCCATTTCCGAAGAGCAAAGAAATTTTTTGCAGGAAAATTGTCGTCAAATGAAAAAATATGTTGCACATCTGGCGTAAGTTTAGTAAACTAGAGATATATGGATCATAAGCTAGGATTGTGCATGGTCATAAGGACGGCACACTAGATATACAGAAGGGAGAACTGCCATGGCAAAAGTTGGTATAGTAATGGGTAGCGATTCTGATATGCCCGTTATGGCGAAAGCTGCAGATATTTTAGAGGAGCTGGGGATATCTTATGAGATGACCATAATCAGCGCCCATAGAGAACCGGATGTATTTTTTGAATATGCGAAAAGTGCAGAGGAGAAGGGATTTAAGGTGATCATTGCAGGTGCTGGAATGGCGGCACATTTGCCTGGTATGTGTGCTGCGATCTTCCCCATGCCGGTGATCGGTATTCCTATGCACACCACTTCTCTGGGAGGCAGAGATTCTCTCTACTCCATTGTACAGATGCCCTCCGGCATTCCGGTGGCTACAGTAGCCATCAATGGTGGAGCCAATGCAGGACTGTTGGCTGCCAAGATTCTGGCAACTTCAGATGATGAGCTTCTTCTGAAGCTTAAGAAATATAGTCAGGATCTGAAAGAGCAGGTGCAGAAGAAGGATGCAAAGCTTCAGGAGATCGGTTACAAAGCATATGCAGAAGGCATGAAGAAATAAGAGGATAGGAGATTATCAAGATGGATTACAAGAAAGCTGGAGTTGATATTGAAGCTGGATATAAATCAGTAGAGCTGATGAAGAAACATGTAAAAGAAACTATGAGACCTGAAGTGCTGGGTGGTTTGGGCGGATTTTCCGGTGCCTTTTCACTGAATGCGATCAAGGATATGGAGGATCCTGTCCTGTTGTCCGGAACAGATGGCTGCGGCACAAAGGTGAAATTAGCATTTTTAATGGATAAGCATGATACTATCGGTATTGATTGTGTGGCAATGTGCGTGAATGATGTGGCATGTGCAGGCGGGGAGCCTTTGTTTTTCTTAGATTACATAGCATGTGGTAAGAATTATCCGGAGAAGATCGCTACCATCGTATCCGGTGTGGCAGAAGGCTGTAAGCAGTCAGGAGCAGCACTGGTAGGTGGTGAGACCGCAGAGCATCCGGGCCTGATGCCTGAGGAGGAGTATGATCTTGCAGGTTTTGCAGTAGGTGTGGTTGATAGAAAAGATATGATCACCGGTGAGGATATTAAGGCCGGCGATGTGCTGATCGGTATCGCTTCTTCCGGTGTACATTCCAATGGGTTCTCACTGGTGCGCAAGGTGTTTGAGATGAGCGCTGAAAGCTTGAATACCTATTATGATGAGTTGGGCAAGACATTGGGTGAAGCGCTGATTGCTCCCACTAAGATCTATGTGAAGACTTTGAAAGCTATCAAGGATGCAGGTGTAAGAGTCAAGGGCTGCAGCCATATTACCGGCGGCGGTTTTTATGAGAACATTCCCAGAATGCTTCCGGATGGTGTACATGCTGTTGTGAAGAAGGACAGCTATGAAGTACCTGCTATTTTCAAATTGATGCAGAAGACCGGTGATATCGCAGAAGAGATGATGTATAATACATTCAACATGGGTCTTGGTATGATCCTGGCTGTAGAAGAAGCTGATGTGGAAGAAACCATGAAGGCCATCAAAGCAGCAGGTGAGACTCCTTACATTGTAGGTAACTGCCAGGCCGGAGAAAAGGGAGTAACCTTATGTTAAGAGCAGTAGTGCTGGTATCCGGCGGTGGCACCAATCTGCAGGCGATCATCGATGCAGTGGCAGCCGGTCAGATCACCAATACCGAAATCGCAGCGGTTATCAGTAACAATAAAGGCGTGAAAAGTCTGGAAAGAGCAGAAAAAGCAGGAATTCCTGCATATTGTATCTCGCCCAAAGATTTTGAAAGCAGATCAATGTTTAATGATGCATTTCTTGCAAAAATTGATGAGATCGGTCCGGATCTTATTGTATTGGCCGGTTTTCTTGTGAAGATTCCGGAGGCAATGGTGCAGAAATACAGTGATCGCATCATTAACATTCATCCTTCCCTGATCCCTTCTTTCTGTGGAGTAGGCTATTATGGTCTGAAAGTCCATGAGAAAGCTTTGGAACGTGGGGTTAAGGTGACAGGTGCTACTGTACATTTTGTGAATGAAGGCATGGACGAAGGTCCCATTATTGCTCAGAAGGCTGTGGCAGTCTTGGATGATGATACGCCGGAAGTGCTGCAGAGGAGAGTAATGGAGCAGGCAGAGTGGATTTTGCTTCCCCGGGCCATCGATGATATCGCCAATGGTCGCATTAAAGTAGAAGACGGCAAGGTAATAAGAGCTTGAAGAGAGAGCTTGATAAGAAGCAGTGAGAATAGAAAGGCTGGTATACAGATGAAAGTATTGATCGTAGGAAGCGGTGGAAGAGAGCATGCGATCGCCACCAGCGTAGCAAGGAGCCCTAAGGTAGATAAGATTTACTGTGCTCCCGGCAATGCAGGGATAGGTCAGATTGCAGAGTGTGTGCCCATCGGTGCTATGGAATTTGACAAGTTGGCAGCTTTTGCCAGAGAAAAAGAGATTGATTTTACCATTGTAGGTATGGATGACCCGTTAGTGGGTGGTCTGGTAGATGTGCTGGAGGCAGAGGGGATCAAGGTGTTTGGCCCCAGGAAGAATGCAGCCATTCTGGAAGGAAGCAAGGCTTTTTCCAAGGATCTGATGAAAAAATATCACATTCCTACTGCGGCATATGAGAACTTTGATAATGCAGAGGAGGCTTTATGCTATCTGGAGACTACAAAGTTCCCCATCGTGTTAAAGGCTGACGGTCTGGCATTGGGTAAAGGTGTATTGATCTGCAATACCCTTGAGGAAGCCAAAGAAGGTGTGGCATCCATCATGCTGGACAAGAAGTTTGGAAGTGCCGGAAATCGTATGGTCATCGAGGAATTTATGACAGGAAGAGAAGTCAGTGTACTTTCCTTCGTGGATGGCAAGACTATCAGGATCATGACTTCTGCCCAGGATCATAAGCGTGCCAAGGACGGTGACCAGGGACTGAATACCGGTGGTATGGGAACCTTTTCTCCCAGTCCGTTCTATACCAAGGAAGTGGATGAGTTCTGTCATAAATACATTTATCAGGCTACCGTGGATGCCATGGCAGCAGAAGGCAGACCTTTCAAGGGTATCATTTTCTTCGGATTGATGCTGACACCGGATGGTCCCAAGGTATTGGAATACAATGCCAGATTTGGAGATCCTGAGGCGCAGGTAGTTCTTCCCAGAATGAAGAATGATATTATCGAAGTAATGGAGGCCTGCGTAGAAGGTACGCTGGATCAGGTAGAGCTGGAATTTGAAGACAATGCGGCAGTGTGTGTCGTACTTGCAAGTGATGGTTATCCTGTTTCCTATGAAAAGGGATTTGTGATCAAAGGGCTTGAGAAATTTGAGCAGGCAGAAGGCTATTATTGCTTCCATGCAGGAACCAAGCAGACAGAGCAGAGAATCGTGACCAACGGGGGACGTGTATTGGGCGTTACCGCCAAAGGAAAAGATCTGAAGGAAGCCAGAGCCAATGCATATGCAGCTACGGAGTGGGTGGAATTCGAAAATAAATATATGCGTCATGATATTGGAAAGGCAATTGACGAGGCTTGAATAGGCTATAAGGTATGAAGTAAGTGTCAAAGATGGGGTGCGGAAAGAACCGGGTGATGACCAGATTGGAGGAACATATGAGGAATACAAGCAGGGTTCGTAAAGAGACATGGGTATGGTACAGTGCAGCTGCACTTGTAATGGCAGTGGTCATGATATTGTTTTGTAATGGACTGTCCTTTTTAAGCAGTGCAGCGGAAGGGAAGGTTACGGGAAGTTCAGTAAGGATCCGTAAAGAAGCCAGCACTTCCAGTGATGTAGTGGGAAGTGCATCTAGTGGCGAGACACTGACGATCAACAGTGAAGTACAGGGATCAGATGGCAAGGTATGGTATCAGATCACCAAAGATGGGGTGACAGGTTATATTCGTTCTGATTTAATGCAGAAGACGGAAGGCGCAGGTGGTGATACGACTTTGACAGTGAACCCCAGCGTGGCTGTTACAAACGTGAATCCTGTAGAGGGTACCATAACCGGAGGTTCTCAGGTGAGAGTCAGAACAGATGCTTCTACAGAATCAGGCGGCATCATTACTTATGTGGGCAATGGGACGAAGGTGACTGTGAAAGGACAGGCTAACGGAACAGACGGTAAGGTATGGTATCTGGTGATCTTTAATGGCAGTAACGGTACTGTGGAAGGCTTCATCAGATCTGATTATGTAAATGTGTCCGGTGAAATAACACCTGTAGACACCACCACACCTCCTGAAGGAGAAGGGACTACTACAGAGCCTGATGTAACACCGGAACAACCGGAGCAGAAGAAACTGTATGACACCAGACTCAGTGATGATGGAATCTGGTATCTGCAGGATTATACGAAGAATCCGGGAGAAGAGTGGGATGTGGTAAAGCTGCTTGAGGATTATAAAGCTAATGCTGCAGAATTGATTTCTGAAAAGAGCACCATAAAGACACAGAAAATTGTGATCATTATTCTTGTTGTGTTCCTGATCGGTGCAGTATTAATCGCCACCTTGTTGTATTTCAAGGTGAAGGATGTTACAGATGAAGCATATTTTGCAGCGGTGGAAAAAGAAACCTTGAGAGAACGCAACGCCATGAGAGCCAAAGATCCCAGGGCACCATCTGAGAGAAAAGTAATGCAGACGGTAGGTTCTGATGGCACAAGAATTGCCAGGCAGCAGGATGCCCGTGCTACTGGCACTAAGCCTGTGTCGCCCAATCAAGCAGGCAGACCACAGACCGGTACAGCCAGACCTGTAAACGGTCAGGGAAGACCTGTACAGACGCAGGGGCAGCCTGTAAGACAAGCAGGAAATGCCCAGTCCGGCGCACCTCAGGGGAAAGTCGCGCAGCCCGGCGCGCAGTCAAAACCGGCAGCAGGAGTTTCAAACAGAGCGGCCCAGAAGCCCGGACAGGCAGGACAGAGCAAAACAGCTGCTTCTACTGCACAGGCAAGACCCAGTCAGGCGGCAGCGCCGCAAAGACCGGTAGGTCAGACAGCATCTATGCCAAAGTCCACTGTCTCAACCAAAGCGGATCAGAATTGGAAGAAAAATGTAAACGATGATGATGACGAGTTTGAATTTGAATTCTTAAACTGGGATGGCGAAGAGAAATAAGACTAAGAGGAAGGTTGCATCATGTAACTTTCCTCTTTTCATTTAGAACTATTACTAAAAGTCTTGACAAGAAGCTACAACTGTTATAAGATGGCTATAACAGTTATACAAAGGAGGTGCAGGTGTGATCATAGAGATAGATTTTAACAGTGATGAAGCGCTGTATCTGCAGCTTAGGAATCAGATCGTCTTAGGAATCGCTACTTCCAGATTCCGGGAAGGTGATTCTCTGCCTAGTGTACGACAATTAGCAGAATCCATCGGGATCAATATGCATACAGTAAATAAAGCTTATACCGTGTTGAAGCAGGAAGGTTTTGTAAAGGTAGACAGGAGAAAGGGTGCAGTCATTGCCATTGATATAGACAAACTACGCACTTTGGAAGAACTTCGAAAGGAGCTGCTGGTCATCTTGGCTAAGTGTAGCTGTAAGAATATCACGAGAGAAGAGATACATGCTTTGATCGACGAAATATATGAATATTATGGAGGACTGGAATGATGCAGTCAGAATTTACAGATAAGGCCAAAACAGCCCTGGTCTTTGCCCAGAAGTGTGCCCGTCAGATGAAACAGGGGTATGTGGGAACAGAGCATATTTTGGCAGGACTGATCAAAGAGCAGACCGGTGTGGCTGCCAAAGTATTGGAGGCCAATGGTGTGACCTTTGATGCAGTCATGGATTTGATACAGAATCTGATCGCGTTTGACAACGCAGTGGCAGTGAAGGAGCGGGAAGGCTATACACCCAGAGCTAAGAAGGTTCTGGAAGAGGCTCACAGACAAGCTAAGCGTTTTAATCAGAAGGCAACAGGTACAGAGCATATTCTGATGGCTCTGATCAAGGAAGGGGAGAATGTGGCAGTAAGGCTCATCAATACCCTGAACATCTCGCCGGCTAAGATCTATGCGGATGTCCTTATTGCTATGGGACAGGACAGCAATCTATACAAGGAAGATCTGGGCCGTCGTAATACCAATAAACCGAAGCATTCCACATTAGAGCAATATAGCAGGGACCTGACTAAACTGGCAAGAGAAGGGAAATTAGACCCGGTGATCGGCAGAGAGAATGAGATTCAGAGAGTGATACAGATCCTTAGCCGAAGAACCAAGAACAATCCCTGCCTTATCGGTGAGCCGGGTGTAGGTAAGACTGCTGTGGTGGAAGGTCTGGCTATGCGTATCGTGGCCGGACAGGTGCCTTTTACAGTGAGACAGAAGCGGGTGTTGACACTGGATCTGTCAGGAATGGTGGCAGGAAGTAAGTATCGAGGAGAATTTGAAGAGAGAATCAAGAAAGTAGTGAAAGAGGTCATCGATGACGGGAATGTGATTCTTTTCCTGGATGAGCTGCATACCATTATCGGTGCAGGTGGTGCAGAAGGTGCTATTGATGCCTCCAATATCCTGAAGCCTTCCCTGGCAAGAGGAGAGATTCAGATGATCGGTGCCACTACCATCGCAGAGTATCGTAAATATGTGGAGAAGGATGCTGCTCTGGAGCGCCGTTTCCAACCGGTAAGTGTGGAAGAACCTTCAGAGGAGGAGGCGATCCGTATCCTGGATGGCATCAAGGAAAAGTATGAAGAGCATCATAGGGTACAGATTTTACCGGAGGCTGTTGAAGCAGCTGTGCGTTTGTCTAACCGTTATATTAATGATAGAAATCTGCCTGACAAGGCTATTGACCTGATTGATGAGGCGGCAGCCAGTGCCAGATTGAAGGCCAGTGAGCTTCCGTACAAGCAGAAGGAGCTTTTGGATCAGATCCGTCAAATGGATGAGCAGATAGAACATGCGATCCGTAAAGAAGCCTTTGCCAAAGCTTCAGAGATCAAGCAGGAACAGGATGAACTGATAAAGAAGTATGAGAGGCAGAAGAATCGCATAGAGAAGCATGAAAACCAGTTAAATTATTGCATCGGTGAATCTGAGATCGCAGATGTGGTAGCTATGTGGACGAAGATCCCGGTACAGAAGCTGGCAGAGAAAGAAAGCGAGCGATTGCTAAAGCTGGAAAATATCCTTCACAAACGTGTGATTGGTCAGGAGGAGGCTGTGTCTGCAGTAGCCAAGGCCATGCGCAGAGGTCGTGTAGGACTGAAGGATCCTAATCGCCCAATCGGTTCTTTCTTATTCCTCGGGCCCACCGGTGTGGGTAAGACCGAGCTGAGCAAAGCCCTTGCTGAGGCTATGTTTGGCTCAGAGGATGCCATGATCCGGGTAGATATGTCGGAATATATGGAAGGACATTCTGTATCCAAGATGATCGGTTCCCCGCCGGGATATGTGGGCTTTGATGAGGGTGGTCAGCTTAGTGAGAAGGTGCGTCGGAATCCTTATTCTGTGGTACTTTTCGATGAGATAGAGAAGGCTCATCCGGATGTATTCAATATCCTTCTGCAAGTGTTAGATGATGGTCACATTACGGATTCTAAGGGGAGAAAGGTCAGCTTCAAGAATACCATTCTGATCATGACTTCCAATGCAGGAGCCCAGAGGATTGTAGACCCCAAGAATCTGGGTTTTGCAGCCCAGTCCAGCGCCCGGAAGGACTACGAAAAGATGAAATCAGGCGTCATGGAAGAGGTGAAGAAAAGCTTTAAACCGGAATTTATCAACAGAATAGATGATATTATCGTGTTCCATCAGCTAAATAAAGAGAACATGAAGGAAATAGTGAATCTGTTGGCATCAGGTTTATGCCGTCGCTGCGCAGATCAGATGGAGATTCAGCTGTCTGTGACAAATGCACTGAAAGAGCATCTTGTGGATAAATATGCTGACAACAAAATGGGAGCAAGACCTTTGAAGCGTGCCATCCAGTCTGTGATAGAAGACAGCCTGGCAGAAGATATCCTGATGAAAAAGGTACAGCAGGGGGACGTGATTTCCGCAGGCTTTAAGAGTGGAAAAGTGACTTTTACCGTAAAGGATAAGAGGGCAGAGTAAGCAATAACAAGTTCAGAAAATTTTAAGGATTATTAGATAAAAATTTGTAGAAAAACAGCATGGTTTGTATTATACTGTAATTATAATATGACACAGGCAGATTGGAGGATGATTCCTACTGTGGTTGCAAAATAATTATAGTAGATACAGGCTGCTGTGGATTTACAAAACAGGAGGACAAAAGAATGGCAGTGATAGAAGAATTACTCCGTAGTGAGGAAAGTGGTGCCATCAGCTTTGGCAATCATACATTGACACGTAAGGCGAAGGTGGAAGATTTTAAGCATGCAGGGGATCTGTTTAAGGTGAAGACCTGCAATGAGATTACGAAGCTGGAGAAGAACGGTATGTTTCTGTATGAGTCAGTGCCGGGAACCAGTGTGCAGAATTTTATGGAGAAGGCTGACGGTGTGGAATTTATGGTAGAGGGTGACGTGGATGCCCAGATTACGGTAGGTTTGATGGATGATACCGCATATGAAGTGTTTGTGAATGATGCATGTATCGGCACCATGAAGACCGGATTAGGTGGTAAGCTCAGCATGAGTGCAGAGCTTCAGGCAGCGGGAGAAGTTTCTGTAAGGATTGTTTGTGTAGACTAAGAGGAAGATATATGGCAAAGGGTAAGACGACAGTTTATTTTTGTCAGAATTGTGGCTGTGAATCCAGTAAATGGGTGGGGCAGTGTCCCGGATGCAGAGAATGGAATACCATGGTAGAGGAGACGGTCAGCACCGCTTCCTCTAAAATGACAGGAGGCAAGACGCAGCGCAGTGCGCAGCGGATTGCCCCTTCTGTACTGGAAGAAATTACCGTTCAGGAGGAGAGCAGGATCTTCACTCATATAGGAGAGCTTGACAGAGTGTTGGGCGGTGGTATCGTACAGGGATCTCTTACACTGGTAGGCGGTGATCCGGGCATCGGTAAATCCACCTTGCTTTTACAGGTGTGTAGGAAGTTGGCTGATCAGGGACATAAGGTTTTGTATATATC
This sequence comes from Acetatifactor sp., assembly GCA_045540075.1. Taxonomy (GTDB): domain Bacteria; phylum Bacillota; class Clostridia; order Lachnospirales; family Lachnospiraceae; genus Acetatifactor. Next base: position 10,492 of record JAZQGM010000119.1, read on the forward strand.
CGGAGAGGAGTCATTGGTGCAGATTAAGATGCGGGCAGACAGAATCGGACGTTTTGCAGCAGGCATGCTTTTACTGTGTGAGACCAATTTGGAGACAATAGCTGAAGTGATCCGGCAGGAAAAGCCCCAGGTGGTAGTCATCGACTCTATTCAGACCATGTACAATGAGAATGTATCGGCAGCCCCCGGCAGCGTCTCCCAGGTCAGGGAATCCACAGGGATTCTGCTGCAACTTGCAAAAGGGCTGGGTGTGGCAGTGTTTATCGTAGGACATGTGACCAAAGAAGGTACGGTGGCAGGGCCGAGAGTATTGGAGCACATGGTGGATACGGTATTGTATTTTGAGGGAGACCGACATGCTTCTTACCGGATTCTTCGAGGTGTGAAGAATCGTTTTGGATCTACCAATGAAATTGGCGTGTTTGAAATGCGGGAGGAAGGTTTGGTGGAGGTTCCCAATCCTTCGGAATATATGTTGGAAGGAAGACCTAAGGATGCCAGTGGTTCTGTGGTGGCCTGCTCTATGGAGGGGACTAGGCCGTTATTGATCGAGATACAAGCACTGGTCTGCCACAGTAATTTTGGAATTCCCAGAAGACAGACAACAGGTACAGATTTTAATAGAGTAAATCTGTTGATGGCGGTGCTGGAGAAAAGACTGGGTGCTCAGCTGTCTGGCAGCGATGCCTATGTTAATATTACAGGCGGCATGAAGATTGTGGAGCCCGCAATTGATCTGGGGATCGTGTTGGCGTTATTGTCAAGTTTTCGCAATAAACCTCTGAATCCTAAGATGGTTGCTTTTGGAGAAGTAGGCTTGAGTGGTGAAGTACGTTCGGTCAGCATGGCAACACAAAGAGTGGCAGAGGCTGAGAAGCTTGGATTTGAGGTATGCGTGATGCCGGCAGTGTGCGTGGAGGGGATAAAGTATTCAGGGAAGATGCAGATTGTTGGAGTCAGGAATTTGCAGGATGTTGTGAATGCGTTGTTACGGTAGGTGGAGGGCTAGTGACGTTCAGCCCGCGCCCATTCGCATCAGGTGCTCAGACTTAGTGACGTTCAGCCGCGCCCATTCGCAAAACCGCCCCTTTGGGGCTCTCCGCTGCTTCGCAGCTCCTTTTTGCTCATAAACGGGCGCTCCCTCAGAGACTATACACGGATGAAAATTCGTGCGAGCACGATTTTCATTCATATATAGTCTCTGGCTGAACTGTTGTATTAATTTTTCAAAAAATTTTAAAATTTTACTTGATTTATTAGTATGGTCTGTGTTATAATAAGTCTCGTCAGTTGGGAAAACATTGACGATGACTTATATAGAGGAATAGTACAGCGGTAGTGCGGCGGTCTCCAAAACCGTTAACGGGGGTTCGATTCCCTCTTCCTCTGCTAAAGATCCTTCAAATCTACTGAATGTGGTTTGAAGGATTTTTTGTTGTGTTGCAGTAGAAAATGGGTCGATGCTAAAAAATACAAAAAATCAAAGAGCTCGCAGGCGAACCCGCAAGCCCTTTGATTGTGTAAAAGGGGAATTTTTTTTCCGGAATTTTACTATATAGTAGCTCGGCTCTCACCGAACAAATATATTATAACTCATCTAGATACATTTGTCTAGTCTTTTTTGAAAAAAATTTAAATTTTTTGTTTTTTATTGTCGAAACTGAATTATAACCATTAAATACACTTTTTGCAGTCATCCCACACAAAAGAGTAGGTAAAATTTATCTAAATTTGTTGTTTTAGGCTATTGTGTGAAATCGATTTTCACATTATAATATATAGAGGGGCAATTTGCTCAAGGTATCAAAATGTTACAGGATGATAAGTTTAAATAAAATTGAATTGTAACATTAGAAGAAAATTGGAGGATAAGCATGGGAAACGTAAGACGTATCTATGTAGAAAAGAAAGCACCTTTTGCAGTAAAAGCACAAGAGCTGCAGGAAGAGCTGAAGAACTATCTTGGAATCAATGATGTGGAGGCAGTCCGTGTATTCATTCGCTACGACGTAGAGAATATTTCGGATGAAGTATATGTAAAGGCCTGCAAGACGGTTTTTTCAGAGCCGCCTGTGGATGATTTATATGAAGAGAGCATCGAGATGCCTGCCGGTAGCAGAGTATTTTCAGTGGAATATCTTCCCGGTCAGTTTGACCAGAGAGCGGATTCTGCTGTGCAGTGTGTGAAGTTTTTAGATGAGAACGAGGAACCTGTGATCAGAACCGCTATTACATACCTGATCATTGGTAATATAACGGAAGATGAGTTTGCCAGAATCAAGGCATATTGTATCAATCCGGTAGATTCCAGAGAGACTGACATGGTGAAGCCCGAGACTTTGATTGCTGTGTATGATGATCCGGCTGATGTGGCTGTTTTTGAAGGATTCGGTGTCATGGATGAGGAGGAGCTTCGTAAGCTTTACGATTCTCTGGGACTTGCTATGACCTTTAAGGATTTTCAGCATATCCAGAATTATTTTAAGAATGATGAGAGAAGAGATCCTTCTGTGACAGAGATCCGTGTACTGGATACCTACTGGTCAGATCACTGCCGTCATACCACCTTCTCCACAGAGCTTAAGGATGTGGAATTTGAAGAAGGATATTATCGTTCTCCCATTGAGACCACATACCAGAGCTATCTGGATACCAGAGAAGAGATTTTTGCAGGCAGAAGCGATAAATTTGTATGTCTGATGGATATTGCCACCATGGCTATGAGAAAGTTAAAGAGAGATGGCAAGCTTGAGGATATGGAGCAGTCTGATGAAATCAACGCCTGCTCTGTGGTAGTGCCTGTTGAAATGGACTATGGCGATGAGGTAGTCACAGAAGAGTGGCTGGTATTCTTTAAAAACGAGACCCACAACCATCCCACGGAGATCGAGCCTTTCGGTGGCGCTGCTACCTGTCTGGGCGGAGCCATCCGTGATCCTTTGTCTGGAAGAGGTTATGTATATCAAGCCATGCGTGTGACCGGTGCAGCAGATCCCACTGTTCCCGTGGCTGATACCATGAAGGGTAAATTGTCCCAGAAGAAGCTGGTGCGTGGTGCGGCAAACGGTTATTCTTCCTATGGTAACCAGATTGGTCTGGCAACCGGTTTTGTAAAAGAGATTTATCATCCCAATTATGTGGCAAAGAGAATGGAGATCGGTGCCGTGATGGGTGCTGCTCCCAGAAAGAATGTGATCCGTGAGACTTCCGATCCCGGCGATGTGATCATTCTGCTGGGTGGACGTACCGGACGTGATGGCTGCGGCGGTGCAACCGGTTCTTCCAAAGTTCATACAGAGAGCTCTATAGAGACCTGTGGTGCAGAGGTGCAGAAAGGTAATGCTCCTACCGAGCGTAAGATTCAGAGAATGTTCCGCAGAGCAGAAGTCAGCAAGCTGATCAAGAAGTGTAACGACTTTGGTGCCGGCGGTGTATCCGTTGCCATCGGTGAGTTGGCTGACGGTCTTAGAGTAGACCTTGATAAAGTGCCCAAGAAGTATGCGGGTCTGGATGGAACCGAGCTTGCTATCTCCGAATCTCAGGAGAGAATGGCTGTGGTAGTAGATGCCAAGGATGTGGATACCTTCTTAGGCTACGCCAACGAAGAGAACCTGGAGGCAGTGCCGGTTGCAGTAGTAACTGAAGAGCCCAGACTGGTGCTGAACTGGAGAGGAAAGACCATCGTTAACTTACAACGTGCTTTCTTAGATACCAACGGTGCTCATCAGGAGACCACTGTAAAAGTAGATATTCCTTGTGAAGAAGACAATTATTTTGATAAATGGGCAGTAGAAGAAGTGGGCAAGAAGCTGGAAGAAGGTGACGTGAAGGCTGCATGGCTGGCACTCTTAAATGACCTGAATGTATGCTCTCAGAAGGGTCTGGTAGAGATGTTTGACTCTTCCATTGGTGCCGGCAGCGTACTGATGCCTTACGGCGGAAAGTACCAGCTGACCGAGACTCAGTCCATGGTAGCGAAGCTGCCTGTACTGAAGGGGAAGACCGATACTGTGACCATGATGAGTTATGGTTTTGATCCTTACCTGTCTTCCTGGAGCCCTTACCACGGCGCTATTTATGCAGTGGTAGAGTCCATGGCGAAGATCGTAGCCTGTGGTGGTGATTACAGCAAGATCCGTTTTACCTTCCAGGAGTATTTCCGCAGAATGACCTCCGACCCCAGCCGTTGGAGCCAGCCTTTCGCAGCACTACTTGGCGCATATGATGCACAGATGGGCTTTGGCCTTCCTTCCATCGGCGGTAAGGACAGTATGTCCGGTACCTTCAATGATATTGATGTACCGCCCACTCTGGTGTCCTTTGCAGTGGATATTGCTAAATACGGTGATATCGTAACACCTGAACTTAAGAAAGCCGGTAGCAAGATCGTTCGTTTTGCCATTGACAAGGATGATTTCGATATTCCTATGTATGACAAAGTTATGGAATTGTATGACAAGATCCATGAGCTGACACAGGCGAAGGCTATCATTTCCGCATATGCACTGGAAGCAAGGGGTGTGGCAGCAGCTCTGTCCAAGATGGCATTTGGTAACAAGCTGGGTGTGACCATCGCTGATGAAGTGACCACGGACGACCTGTTTGCAAACGGTCTGGGTAATATCATTGCAGAAATTCCTGCTGAAAGAATGGCACTTCTGGATGAGAAGGAAGTAGCTTACACCATTATCGGTACTGTGACAGAAGACCCTGCATTTGTATACGGTGATGTGAAGCTTACCATGGATGAAGCTTTGAAAGCATGGACAGACAAGCTGGAAAAAGTATTCCCTACCAAAGCGAAGAAGGGCACAGAGGCTGTGGCAAGCGATGTTTACAAGGCTGACAGCATCTATGTATGCAAGAATAAAGTGGCAAAACCTACCGTATTTATTCCTGTATTCCCGGGAACCAACTGCGAATACGACAGCACAAAGGCTTTCGAGAGAGCCGGCGCTAATGTAGTGACAAAGGTATTTAAGAACCTGACAGCAGAAGACATCAGAGATTCCGTAGAGATCTTTAAGAAAGCCATTGAGCAGGCTCAGATCATCATGTTCCCCGGTGGGTTCTCAGCCGGTGATGAGCCTGATGGAAGTGCCAAGTTCTTTGCAACTGCCTTCCAGAATGAGAAGATGAAGGAAGCTGTCATGGATCTGTTAAATAAGAGAGATGGTCTGGCACTTGGTGTATGTAACGGTTTCCAGGCGTTGATCAAGTTGGGACTGGTACCTTACGGTGAGATCGTAGGACAGAAGGAGGATTCACCGACCCTGACCTTCAACACCATTAACCGCCACATCTCCAAGATGGTTTACACTAAAGTGGTTTCCAACAAGTCTCCCTGGCTGCAGGGCGCAACTCTGGGTGCAACCTACTGTAACCCTGCATCCCACGGAGAAGGCCGCTTCGTAGCACCCAAGGAATGGATTGACAAGCTCTTTGCCAATGGCCAGGTAGCTACACAGTATGCGGATATGGACGGTAACGTGTCTATGGATGAAGAATACAACATCAATGGTTCTTACTGCTCCATCGAAGGTATCACCTCTCCTGACGGAAGATGCTTCGGTAAAATGGCTCATTCCGAGAGAAGAGATCAGGCTGTAGCTATTAATATTTATGGCGAGCAGGATCTGAAAATCTTTGAATCGGGTGTGGCGTATTTTAGATAAAATGCACAGGTGTGCCGGATAGCCTGCCTGGGCGCTAACCAATGAAAGTATATATACAGACGACCATGTAGGGACTATACCCCTCGTGGTCGTTTGTTTTATACATGAATGGTGGGCAGATAGTGTTGGCCATTGGTAAAAAAACTTGACATATATAGATTGTCGATATATAATATAGATATCCAATATATAGATTATCTACATAAGGAGAACAATATGACTAGTGATAAATCAATTATGTCAGGAAGTATGGGAATGCTGATATTAAAGTTACTGTCTGAAAAAGATATGTATGGGTATGAGATGATCGATACCCTGCGGCAGAGATCGGAAAATGTATTTGAACTGAAAGCGGGAACATTGTACCCTTTGCTTCACAGTCTGGAAGAAAAAGGAATGCTCAAAGTCTATGAAAAAGAGTATAGTGGAAAAGTGCGAAAATATTACAGCATTACAAAGCAGGGGCTCAGGCTTCTTGATCAGAAGACAGAAGAGTGGAAGACCTATGCAAATGCAGTTACCAAGGTATTGGCTATGGAGGGTTAGAGTATGGAGGAGTATTTGAAATTAGTATTAGAGCAGGTTCGGTGTAAAAAAGCACATTCGCAGATTCGGGAAGAACTGCAGGCGCATATGGAAGAGCAGATTGCAGAAAACCTGCATAGTGGTATGAACCGAGAGGAAGCAGAGGAGGCCGCTGTAAGAGATATGGGCAGTCCGGTGGAGACTGGGATTGCTTTGGACAGAATTCACAGACCTCAGGCTGCCTGGGGGATGATCGCACTGATGGCGGTTATCAGTATAGCGGGAAGTTTGGTGCATCTGATGATCAGCGGACTGGTCAGGGAATATGCAGGAGACCTCACGGCAGGCAGCACTGCTTTTGTAATGCATAGCGTTGTTGGCTTCTTGCTTATGTTGTTGATGTATTATATGGATTATACCATGATTGCCCGTTTTTCTAAGATTATTATGGCTGCGATAGTAATGATCGGTCTCTATGGACTGGCAGAAGGATCCTCTATGCACGGTATCATTCGTTATGTCAGGATTCTGGGATTTAGAGTATCCTTGTTTCCTATGATGATACTGTGTGTGCCTTTATATGGTGCTGTCATATATAAATATTATGGAATGGGGTATGGGGGAGTGGTAAAGTCTGTGCTGTGGATGCTGGTGCCTGTGTGGGTAACATTCAAGTTGCCCAGCCGTATGCTTTCTACAATTATGCTGGTATCCATGGCGGTTGTTCTTACTGTAGCGGTTATAAAGGGTTGGTTTCAGGTGGCAAAGAAAAAGGCAATAGCAGGTTTATGGAGCTTTGTTTTTGTGCTACCGCTGGCAAGCCTTACCATTGCATATTTCTTTGGTTTACTGAAGAATTTTCAGACAGAAAGGCTTTGGGCTTTTCTGACCAACTCAGGGGAACCCAATTATGTCACGGCCAAGCTTCGAGGTATTCTGAGAGACATTAACTTTGTGGGCAACAGTGGGACAGAATGGGCGATAATAGAAAGCCTGCCGGGTTTCAACAGTGATTTTGTCCTTTCGTATATGCTTTCAACTTATGGCGTCCTTGTGGGGGGAGTTATCTGCTGTCTGCTGACGGCATTGGCAGTCAAGGTCTTTGCCATATCTTTCCGACAAAAGAACCAGCTGGGAATGAGTATGGGTTGTGGCTGCGGCATGATTTTGTTGCTAAACATTGTGCTTAATATAGGAGAATGCCTTAGCCTGCTCCCTGTGACTGAGACTTTCCTGCCTTTCTTTTCTGCAGGTGGGGGAAATCTTTTAGTTTGTTACGTACTGATGGGGATGATCCTAAGCATATACCGCTATAAAAATGTTCATGCTGCTCATATCGATACAAAGTTGCCGATTGTGAAGCTGATGATTCAGTTATAAGTCATACAAGAATTATGAAATCGTCTTTTCCCTTCAACAAGAAGAGGCGATTTCTTTTTTATATACCATTTATATACATCCTGATTTTTTTGAGGGAAAGTACTATCAATTACGCACAAATGTTGACAAATAATAATAATTGCAGTATAATATCGTTAGACGATATCATATAACGATACAAAAGGAGTGTGAATTAAAATGCCGAAAAAAGCCATGGAGATTTTAACAGAATCGATGTTTTATGTACTGATGGCATTTGTTACGAAACCCATGTGTGGGATTGAAGTGGCAAAATACATAGAAACAAGAACCAAGGGAAGAGTTCTCATCGGGCCCGGCACTTTGTATACGATCCTTGGGAAATTCGAAAAAGAAAAATGGATTAAAGAGATAGAGGTAGAGGGTCGAAAGTGTACTTATCAGATTACGGCCAAAGGTATGGATGCTTATGAACTAGAGGTGCGGCGATTACAGTCCTGTGTGCAGGATGCGTTGGACGCCAAAAAGGATTGTTAGACGAGCAGGAGGAACGCGTATGGAAGAGAGAAGAGAACCGAAATTGGCGCATCGTTTGATTCCCTGTCCCCAGTATGATGTGAGTGGAATGGAATGCTGGCTCTCTGATATGGCAAGCCAGGGATTATTGTTACAACAGGATGGTTTCTTTGCAGGAGTTGCCACCTTCGAGAAAACAACACCGCAAAAGGTAAAGTATCGCTTACAGCCGGCAGAGAAGAGCGCCAGTATGTGGGCAGATTACAATGATGGTCCGGATGAGGAAGCGGTGGAGCTCAGTAAAGCATATGGTTGGGAATACATTGCTAAAAGGGGCGAATTTCATATCTACCGGACTTTTGATCCGGAAGCCATAGAGCTGCATACAGATCCACAGGTGCAGGCGCTGGCCATGAACGCCATGAGGAAAAGGCAGAGAGACAATCTCTTCTCAGGAATATTTTGGGGGTTGTTTTATCCCTGGCTACTGTTTAAGGGTAAAATTATGCTGGCGGTCATCCATGCCGGGACCATTCCTATGCTATTGGTCATGATAGCCTGTGTATGGATGAGTATTCATTCTGTGATACAGGCAGTGCGGCTGATACAACTTCGGAAAAAGGTATTACAGGGGGAAGAGACCGGTTCCGGACATAATTGGAGAAAGAAAGCAAAGGGATATCATGCAAATAATATTTTGCGCAGGCTTATATACCTTGTGGCCATTCTGCTGTTTTTAAAGATGATGGGTAACTATATGATTTATGAGGAGTATATTCCACTGACCGATTACAAGGGCGAGATGCCGTTTGCAACCATGGAGGATTTCCTGCCCGGTGGAGAAATGAAACTTGTGAACATGAAAGTAGGTAATATGAATACGGTACGGGAGTGGACAGATATCCTTTCACCGGTGAATTTTGAATGGGACGAAGTGGGCGAGGTTACACACCCTGACGGGCGAGTATTATCCGGTGGGCTGGAAGTAATCTATCATGAGACGAAAGCTGATTGGATCGCCAAGCGTCTGGCCAGAGAGTACCTGTTAAAAGGAAAGTCTGAAAAGGACTTCAGTGAGCTTGAACTGTCGTTGGAAGAAGTGGATCAGGTTACAGCGTATACCGGTTCCCTGCATTTCCCATGCATTATATTAAGAGAAGGAAGTAAAATCTTTTATGCCAGATTTTATACCAATGGGTCCGATACTGTGAAAATGTCCCTGGAGGAATGGGCTGGATTGCTGGCTGAGTGTTTATTTGAAGAATAGAGCAAGATAAATTCTCATAATCCGAGAGTCATTCTAAGGCTGTTGGGTGGTATTCTCACTGACAATTGCTTAGAATGAAGATGTGAAGTGTGAAAGATGATCGCTTACGAAAGGAGTATAGAGATGGAACAGAAGACTATTGGGAAGTTTATGACTGCTTTACGGAAGGCAAACGGTATGACGCAGAAGGATCTGGCAGTAAAGCTGAATGTATCGGATAAGACCGTGAGCCGGTGGGAGAGGGATGAAGGTGCACCGGACCTTGCAATGATTCCGGTGATTGCAGAAATCTTTGGAGTAACCTGTGATGAACTGCTTCGGGGAGAACGGAAATCTTTGGCTGAACGCATGGCAGAGCAAGAGCAGGATTTGGAAGAAAGAGAAGTAACATTAAAAGGAGAAAAGCAGAAGCAGCGCTTATTAAAGCTAACTTTGTCCCAGTATCAGAACCGTACCTATATTGCCATGGGAGTATCTGTGGTGGGTATGATTGTTGCCTTGATCTGTAATCTGGCATTTTTAAAAGCGGTATTGGGATTCTTGCTGGGAACTATTTTCTTTGTAGCAAGTATTGTGTGTCAGTCTATCTTTATCAATCGTGCTTTCTTAAGTGTGGAGGATGCGGAGGTGGAGGAGCAGGAGATTTCCCGGTTTAAGAGAAGTGTAATCGGTTTGGCACAAAAATCCTTTGGACTGACAGTGGCATTTGTGAGTTTTACTTTTCCGTGGATTGCCATGGATGCCTATGTGGGGTTAAATGTGGATAGCATGTTGCTATATGGAGCAATAAGCACAGCAACTTTTTTGTTGATTTATGCAGTAGTGTTGTATTTCGTGAACGCCTCTCTTCTGAAACGGTCGGTTTATTATTTAAATGAGAAGGAAGCGGTGATTTATCATTATAATCATAAGCTGAAAGGTAGATGTGGCGCAGGTTTTCTAGTGGTACTTGTTATTACATTGATAGTCCATCAAGGGATGACGACTATTTGGGGGCCTTGGTCCATTATGAAGGGAACTACCTTCTATGATTATGAAAGCTTTATTGAATTCATGGAGCAGGAAATTACCCATGAACCTTATGAACAATTTGCAGGCGGGACATCTGCAGTAGAACAAGTCGCTCCTTCGGCAATAGAAGAAGTACCGGGTACAAGAACTTATTATGATCGCTATGGCAATGAGATTACAGAGGAAGAAGCCAGACACCGTACTTTGAAAGATATTAATGGCAATGTGGTATGTGAGTATCAGGACAGAAATGAGAGCGTGGTTTCCATGCGTTATTCGCCCAAAGAGGATACAGTTTTACCCATTACAGTGTGTACGCAGGAGGATCTGCAGGAGGCAAGACAGCTTGTTTCTGTACGGAATGTGATATTTGTTGGAGTATATGCGCTTGAAGTGATTGGAGTATTATTGGTTTATTTCAGAATGAGAAAGAAATGAAGGAGAAAGCAAGGAAAGAGGAAGGAGAGGCTATTATACCTCTCCTTTACTAGTGCGTTTGTCAGGCACATGTTATTTTTTTAGCTTTTCCACTGCAATTGCAATTTGTTCTGAGGTGGGCTCCCAATAAAACTTGATTTCTACAATCCGATTTTCCCAGCAGATCAGATAGGTATTTAAGATGCTGTCACTCCAGTGTAGCTGATAAGCTGCTGAGGCTTCCCAGATGGTTGCATCGATCGGTTCGTAGTGGTCGATGAAAATGTAGTCATCATGTATCTCGTCCTGACGCTCATCCAGCATAGCCTGTTTGACGGTTTCATAAAGGAAAGGAAACTTGATATCTACGATGGTATATGCCAGATCTTTCAGTCCTGCAGGACCACCTTTCACATGGTCTTGGCGGTACTCAGACCGTGACACAAGGATGGTTTCATCATGCCTATTACGTTCCCTGGACCAGGTGCTGTCACCAATCTCCATCAGATCCTCTACATAGAGGGGCATGGGTTCGTTATAGATCTCAAAGGTCCAACCGTTGCGCTCATAACTGTCAACAGGTGTCCGTCCATCATCCAGACCATTGCGAATGATATATGCAGTCAAGATACCTAAGAACACAAAGGTCAGAATGATAATAAGCAGTATGGTGAGGGTATAGTTGGTACCCTTGGATGCACCGGCACGCTTTAGCCTCTGTTTTGCAAGGTTGGCAATTACGATAATACCTATGATCACTGCAATCCACACCAGAGAAAATGCCTGAAGGGCAGAGGGAAGCAGCAGGGCAACCAAAATGATACCCAGGCTGGATAAAAGCAGGGTAAATGTGATGAAACGATTGGTCTTTACAGGGATAAAGATACCGTTTTCTGCCGCCGGTTTTGCCTTTCGATGCCAGCGAAAACAGGTGATCAGCTCATTTACTTCTGCCAGCAGCAATAACAGCCATATAGGGATGGAAGCCAGCAGATAAGGCGTGGAGAGGAAATCCACCGTTTCTGTCAATAACCGATATCCATTAAAAATAAGCTGGTAAAGTACCAGTGCCAGGATCATCAGGTGTGAGGGGATTAGATTCTTCTTCATAGCCCGGTAGATGGTATTTACTTGGGTCACCGGATCGGTCTCAATGGGTGTGGGATTAGCAGCTTCATTGCTAAAGACCTGAATCTGTCCCCAGCGGGTCAAAAGCTTCCAAGCGTCCCTGGCAGCAAATTCCTCCATCATTTGCTGTTGGTCGCTGGGGCCAGGATCAAAATCACTGGCATTTGGAAAGTAGGTCACTGTGATGTGAAGCTTTGTTGGTTCAATCTTGCGATAAGTCCAGAAGTAAGCATTGATCTTTTCAATCAGCCAACCCCGGGAAGCCATTTTCTCAAATTGCTTCTGCATGGCGGTTTGGTCATAAAATGCACAACGGACAAATTGGCGTTTCTTATCTTTCATGAGATTTCCTCCTTCCCGAAAGTGGCACGGTAATCCTGCGCCTGGGCTACGATACGGGCATATTCCGCATCCAGCATCTCTTTTCCTTTCTCAGTGATGACATAGGTCCTTTTTCTTCCTTCCACTTTCGTCTCCACGATCATGCCGGCATCCAGAAACTGTTCCAACAGATTGTATAAGGTGCCGGAGCCTACACTAACCCGCCCGCTTGTCATGGCAGGGATCCGGTCCAGAATATCCAGACCATAACATTCCTTTTTCAAACACAGCAGTACATAAAACATCTGCTCCGTGAGGGTTCTGAATTTCTCTCGTGGCATACATCACACCTCCATTCTCGATTATCTTAATTATATTATATTCTCGATATTCGAGAATGTCAATAAAAATGTATAATTTTTATAAAGCTAAGGAAAATCAGAGTGTGCAACTGTCAGTTGCTAAATTTTAAAGCTGCTTTGATAGACTTTTTAGTGGTTTGCAGATATAATAGAGGTACCATAAATGAAGAGGAGGTCAAGGGGATGCGTTTGGGAGAAACCATTTATAAACTGCGTACAGAAAAGAACTTGTCACAGGGGGACCTTGCGGAGATGTTAGATGTATCCAGGCAGTCCATCTCTAAGTGGGAGAATAACAGTGCAGTTCCGGACTTGGAAAAGATTATAAAATTGAGTGAGATTTTTAAGGTGTCATTGGATCAATTGGTAAAGGGTGAAGAGAAAGTAGGAGAAATCCCATCGGAAGTAAGAACAGAAGTAGTATATGAAAAGCAATCTGGGTTTCCTCCTCGTAAAATAGCTGGAACCATTTTGTTGTGTATGGCATTTTTGGTAACGATATTGCTTATGGTTGCAGGTGGTGGATTGGCCGGATTGATCTTTGCATCACCATTTCTTGTATGCGGTATTATATGCTTTGCTTTTCGGAAAAATGTGGGATTGTGGTGTGCATGGGCGGTATATGTATTGTTTGATATATACATGTCCTATGCTACAGGTATAAACAGAGCAAGTGTGTTACATACGCTGCAGTGGACCCATCATATGAATTATATGCGGTTGGCCTTTGCCTGGATTTTGGTAATCAGTCTGCTGGTTATGATGGCAATTACGATCATTCGCCTGGGTAAGCCCCCTGCTGTGAGTGAACAAAAATTAAGAAAGCAGTTGATCATTTCATGGGTTGTGGTGGTGATTCTTCAGATTGTTGCAATGATTTGGCCACGTACAGGATTATTTGCTTATCTATTAGCCAACATCCTGGATTTGGATGTAGTATATAGGCTCATTGCATTGCTGCTAAGTTGGACAAGGATCACAGCAGTTACAGTGGCGCTGGTGTATACAGTCCGATTCTTTCGTAGAAAAAGATTTTCAAACTCGCTTTAAAGTGGCTTTGCTGATTCTAAAGATGCTCATAATAGTATTTTAAGATTTTATAAAGGTTATTGGAATGAAACAAGTTCTGTGGTAGACTGTATCATCATCAGATAAGGAGCAGCATCTCTATGGAACGGCAAAAGGAACGGCAAAATAGACAAAGAAAAATAAGTCAAAGAAGACGCAAGCGTATGCTAAGAGGAATCGTGATTCTGGTATATAGATGTACTTGCGTTGGCCTGGCAGTGTTAGCAGTCATTCTGGGAATAAATATATATCGATATTATGTGGGAAATAGCAGTAATAAGTTATCATTCTTAAAGTATCCCAAAAGCTTGATCGAATTGTTAAAAAGAAACCCGGAAACGAAAGATTTTGTGTTGGATTATCCTCAAAACAAAGATAAGGATTTTGAAATTGATCTGACAGATGAGGTGACAAAAGGGATCATTCCACTTTTCCTGCAATGGGATGAACGTTGGGGATATGAGGAATACGGTACGGATTTTATGGCAATAACCGGGTGTGGTCCCACCTGTCTTTCTATGGTGCGTTGCGGATTGAGCGGGGAAACCACATGGGATCCTTTGCAAGTGGCGAATATGGCCCATGAGCAAGGTTTTTATGTAAAAGGATCTGGTTCTTCCTGGGATCTTATGAAAACAGGGGCAGAACTATTGGGACTTACGGTTCATAATGTGATTTATGATGCGGTCCATATTGAGGCGGAATTGGTCAATGGAAATCCCATCATATGTATTATGGGCCCCGGGGATTTTACAACATCTGGGCATTTTATTATTTTGACGGGAATGGATGAAGAAGGGAAAATAACGGTTTGTGATCCCAACAGTAAGAGTAACAGTGCAAAAAGCTGGGAGACGGAGGAGTTGATCCCACAGATTCGAAATTTGTGGAGTTATACCTATGCAGAGTGAAAGAATGATCGAAAAGCTTGCAGCTTCTTAAGGGGAGCTGTATTTTTTAGAAAAATTTTGAATCTTTATCAGTACATGATTCGTTATATTATTTGAAAGCAGAGGGGAGGTGGAGAGAATCAATTCCAAAGAAACGTTAATAAGACTTATCGATCAGTATCAGAATCTGATTTTCTCTATCTGTCTGAAACTGACCGGTGATTATTTTGTGGCCGAGGATCTAACTCAGGAAACGTTCCTGTCGGCATGTAAACAGCTGGATCAACACTCCATAGAAGCTGAGAAAGCATGGCTGTGCAGAATCGCCGGTAATAAATGTATTGATTACTGCAGAGCTGCTGCCAGAAAGGTCATGCCAACAGGGGAAGAGGAGATACATAACCTGAAGCTGCCGGAGAAAGAAGAACCGTTACGACAAGTGCTAAACAGTGAAATATTGGAAGAACTGCGTTGTTGTTGCAATGCCTTGCCGCCGCCCTATGGGGAAGTAGCCAAGGCACATTTCCTAGAGGGGAAAACGGCAAAAGAGATCGCACAAGAGTCCGGGACCGGGCTAAACACAGTCAAAACCCATATCTATCGGGCCAGAGAGATGCTGAAGAAATCTTACAGAAAGGAGTTGTTGCGAGAATGAAGAAAGACGTGGAATATTTGACAGATACAGAACTGGAAAATCTGATCCAAATGGTAGAACAAAAGGAACTACTCCCTGCCCCGCCGGATCTAAAGGAACAGATTTTGGAAACCTTGGGAGAAGAAAATATCATTGCATTTAAGCGATACCGCTTCCGGGTGCTGACTACAGTTGCGGCTGCTGTTTTGGTCATCTTTTTGCTGCCCGGATTTGAAAGCTCGCAGCAACATCGACCCCGTGAAGAGGTGAGGCAGAACCGTTATGCAACAAAAGAAGAGGCTTTGAACGATAGCGGAATACTAAACACCCTATTAGGAGGGGTAAATATTTTTGCAGATAACAGTAAATTCAATTTATTCAGATAGGTGATTGCGAAACACATATATATTTTTGACCATAATAAGGAAAGAATATTATGAACTGGGGTTATTCTGGTGAAGTGTATCTTTTGATGAGAAGATTCGACGAGATTGCTCAAAAATAGGCGCACTTATAGCGTAAA
>JAZQGM010000120.1:0-16127 GCA_045540075.1 Acetatifactor sp.
CAAGTCGGATCGTAGCCATGTCGTTCTGTGAGCCAAGGAGTTGCTGTTTGGACTTGTCTTCCTAAGCCCGCTTTGGCCTCCGACTTGTGGGAGGGGACTCCTTATTTCCTGTGGAGCAAAGACCCCTGGTTCGCATCGCCCCCGCTTACGGGCGATGTGAACCGCCCTTTGGGGGCTTTGTGCAACGCCTAGGAAAACAGGAGTCCCCTCCCACCCCCGCCTCTCCCACACGGCGTGCCTAGTACACATCCCCTACCGCAAAAAGAATGGAGGAATCATGGTAAAAGCAGTAGTGGGCGCTAATTGGGGCGATGAAGGAAAAGGTAAGATTACGGATATGTTGGCAGAGAAAGCGGATATTGTTATTCGGTTTCAAGGTGGTGCCAATGCAGGGCATACGATTGTGAATGATTATGGAAAGTTTGCGTTGCACACCTTGCCTTCAGGGGTGTTTTATGATCATACGACCAGTGTGATCGGGAATGGCGTGGCGTTGAATATTCCGACTTTGTGCAAGGAGATTCAGTCTCTTATTGATAGGGGTGTACCGATGCCTAAGATTTTGGTGTCTGATCGGGCGCAGATTGTGATGCCTTATCATATTTTGTTTGATCAGTATGAGGAAGAACGTCTGGGAGGGAAGTCTTTTGGATCTACGAAATCAGGGATTGCGCCCTTTTATTCGGATAAGTTTGCAAAGATTGGTTTTCAGGTAAGTGAGTTGTTTGATGAAGAGCTTTTACAGGAAAAGGTAGAGCACATCTGTGAAATGAAGAATGTGCTTCTTGAGCATCTGTATCACAAACCGGCCATTGATCCGGCAGAATTGTTAAAGACGCTGCATGAGTATCGTGACTTGGTGGCGCCTTATGTGTACGATGTATCCGCGTTTCTGGATGGGGCACTGAAAGAAGGGAAGACGATTCTATTGGAAGGGCAGTTGGGGACACTGAAGGATCCGGATCATGGTATTTATCCCATGGTTACTTCTTCTTCCACATTGGCTGCTTACGGCGCTATCGGTGCAGGGTTGCCGCCTTATGCAATCAAGCAGATCATTACGGTTTGTAAGGCTTATTCTTCTGCAGTGGGTGCCGGTGCATTTGTGTCGGAGATCTTTGGGGATGAGGCAGAGGAACTGAGAAGACGTGGGGGAGACGGCGGTGAGTACGGTGCTACTACAGGACGTCCCAGGCGTATGGGGTGGTTTGACTGCGTGGCTTCCAAATATGGCTGCAGGCTTCAGGGAACCACGGATGTGGCATTTACAGTGCTGGATGTGCTGGGATATCTGGATGAAATTCCTGTGTGTGTAGGCTATGAGATTGATGGTGAAGTGACTATAGATTTCCCCGTAACTTGCAAGCTGGAGAAAGCGAAGCCGGTGCTTACTACTTTACCCGGTTGGAAGTGCGATATCAGAGGCATGAAAAAGTATGAGGAGCTTCCAAGAAACTGTCGTAAGTATATAGAATTTGTGGAAGAACAGATTGGTTATCCCATCACCATGATAAGTAATGGTCCGGGCAGAGACCATATTATATACAGGGAAAGTCCACTGAGAAAGAATGTGTATTTCTAAAAGAGGAAAAAAATATTGACGAAGGAAATGGTTTGAGTTAAGATTTAACCATATGGTCCCCCAAAAGGCAGATCTGCGTAATGCGAAACACCAAGAAGACCATTTCAAAAGATGCCAAGCGCTTGTTGCATATTATGGGGATCGCAAAATAACGATGACAAGTTTAGGAGAAGAATATGATTCGAAATATTGTGTTTGATATCGGAAATGTGTTGGTTGATTTTGACCCAAAGAGTTTTCTGATGCGGAAAGGCTTTGATGAGACAACAGCAGAGCGGATCATTAACGCTTCTGTGAAAACCCCTGTGTGGAATGAGCTTGACAGAGGGGTATGGACGGAGGAAGAACTGATAGAAGGCTTCGTGAGAAATGACCCTGAGATCGAGCCTCAGATCCGCAGAGCATTTGCGGATTATAAAGACATCGTGCTTCCCACGGATTATGCTATTCCTTGGATTAAAGAACTGAAATCCAAGGGTTACGGCGTCTATTATCTTTCCAACTGTTCCCGGATGGTGGAAGTACAGTGTGAAGAAGCTATGGCATTTTTGCCCTATACGGATGGGGGTATCCTGTCTTATTCGGACAAGGTGATCAAGCCCGACCAGGCTATCTACCTACTTTTCTTGGAGCGCTTTGGCCTGAAAGCGCAGGAGACCGTATTTCTGGATGATACTTACGTGAACATTGAGGCTGCCAGGAAGCTGGGCATTCATGGCATCTGGTTTAAGAACAGGGATCAGGCTGTGGAAGAACTTAAGAAATTGGGCGTGGAGTGATCTGCGCCTTTTCCTGCAATGATTCAAGTAATGAAGAGAAAGGAATAAGAAGTATGCTCTGGGAAAATTTACGAGAAGAAGAATTTGAGGATGCCATACGAAAATCCAAAGGTGTGTGTGTAGTTCCCATAGGTTGTCTGGAAAAACACGGCCAGCATCTGCCTGTGGGAACCGATGTGATCCATGTGACGGAAATCGCAAGACAGGCTGCAGAGACAGAACCCGTGGTGGTATTTCCCACCATGTATTTCGGGGAAAAGACAGGTGCAGGCGAATTTAAGGGTACGGTAATGTTCAGTGCGCAGCTTCGCATGAAAATCTTAGCAGAGACCTGTAAAGAGATTCACCGCAATGGCTTTCACAAGATTCTGTTGTTTAGTGGCCATGGGGGCAACAGTGCCATGATTTCATATTTTCTTAGAAGCGTGTTGGAGGAAAAGCAGAATTATATGGTCTATGGCTGTGCATTGGGCGCAGATTTTCCTACCCCTAAAAAGCTTCTTTCAGGAAATTTTAGTTACTTGACTTCAGAGGACCGAAAAGTGCTTCAGGAATACAATGAGGCTAAGAAACGGTTCGGCCACGCTTGCTTCATTGAAACCGGCTGGATATACGGCATCCGACCGGATCTGGTGCGACTGGATAAGATGGATCAGGAGAGCGGTACAACGACCCACCGATTTGATGATTTTACAGCCATGGGCGTGGAGACACCATTTGCGTGGATGGGAAACTATCCCAACTCCTATGCAGGCGACAGCCATGAAGGAATGAACGACCGTATTGCAAGGGCTATGGTGGAATATTCTGTGAAGAAAACCGCAGGAATTTACAAATTTCTGAAGAATGAGACTGTTTCATCTGAATACTTGGAGGAATGGCTTTCCAAACAACAGTGAAGCAAAAAAATAGAAGAGGCGTGAGCTCTCCTATTCTTTGTCTTCTGTGGAAGGCTTGCCGCCCAGGTCAAAGTCTGCCATGGTATGCTTCTGGGTCAACTTGCCGTACATCCAGATGTATACCCAGGTCAGCAGGGGAATGGTAAATGTTGCAATCAGGCTTGCACGAAAGAGTAGCATAGTGCTTGCATTATCAAACAGTGCTGCGATCAGTGTCAGCAGGTACATGGCAACCAGAAGAACGATGGCGATGATGGCTACAATCTGCTTGGAGGTAGTTTTCTTACCGGATTTGTTTTCATTGGTCTTATTCTGTGTCATAAGGTACTCCTATTGCGATCAAATGTTTAAGGTTTGTAGTGCTTTTACTGTAGCATACCATTTTAATCGCTTACTGGCAAGTGAAAAATTAAAAAAGTTTTTTGGTAATGTATAATACTCTTTTTCTGTGGCATAATACTACTATCATCGGAACCCCCTCCTTTGATCTTACCAAGGATGAAAATAATACTTAATCCTCCCCTTTAAGTATCCCGGAGTTGCGTTAGAGCGTAATTCCGGGGTTTTTTATGCTTTTTGAGCTTTATTTTCTAGGTGCTGACACAGTTTTGACATACAAAATTTTACTTTTATATTGTGTTTCATGCCGTTCTGTTATATACTATTAAGGAAAGGACAAGTAGTCCGCAAAGGATAGAATCAGTTTAAGACAAGGAAGGTAAGAAAATGGCTTTATTAGAACAATGGAGAAAAGCGGCGTACGATGAATCTGCAAATCAGTATGAGATGGAGCAGAGGTGGAATGCATATTTTGAGCAGGAGAAAGGAATTTATGAGAAGCTCCTTCAGAAGCCGGAGGAAGTGGTAAGAGGAACGGTCAAGGAATTGGCTGAGAAGTATGATGTGTCCATTATGACTATGACTGGTTTTTTGGATGGTATCAATGACAGTTTGAAGGAGGCCAATCCCATTGAGGAGATGGAAGAGGACACAGAGGTGAATCTGGGCTTTGAACCGGCTCTTTTATACAAGAATATGGTGGCAGCCAACGCTGATTGGCTGTACGAGCTGGAAGAGTGGAACGCTATCTTCGATGAGGAGACCAGAAAGGCACTGTATAAGGAGCAGAAGTCTTCTACCACCATTGTGAAGGAAGCAAAGGTATATCCCAATGATCCCTGCCCTTGCGGAAGTGGTAAGAAGTATAAGAAGTGCTGTGGCAAGAACTAAAATTGCTACAGTTCCTTAGTCTGTGATCGAACAAATGATAAAACATCCCCTGGTGACTGCCGGAATCGAGGAGTCCAAGTGGATTATAAGGCTGTGTTTGATGAATAAGCATAAAAACACCGGGAAAAGCGAAAGCTCGTCCCGGTGCCTTTTTATTCCACCATTTTTACTGCAAGTGCAGCATTATTTCATCTGCTCTTCCTGCTTTCTGATCATACGACGAACCATTTCACCACCGATGGAACCTGCTTCACGAGAAGTCAGATCACCATTGTAGCCTTCCTTCAGGTTTACACCAAGTTCAGATGCAACCTCAGTTTTAAAACGATCCATAGCTGCCTTTGCTTCAGGTACTTCTACTCTATTACTTCTGTTTCCTGACATTTCATTCACCTCCAAATTTGTGTTTTGTTGTTTTTTCTCTTTCTATATTCAAGATAAGCGGCCGACATCCACTTATCTCGAACGAATTCGCAAGTCTGTGACCTTTGACTGATTTAAGTGTTTGTCATCACTTATCTTGATAATAGTATGAGCATGGATTTGAAAATTATTATGGTATTTTTTTCAATCATCAATTCAGCCTGGGCGCGGGCTGAACGTCACTAGTGTGGCATTACGAAAGAACGTGCTAACCGTCACTAGTGCGGCATTACGAAAGGACGCGCTAACCGTCACTAGGACGTCCAAAACATCACCCGCTGCTTATCCTTGACTTTCCCCCAAACCTTCCGTATAATAACACATGAACATCAACATTAACAAAGCAGAACCCAGAGGTGAAAAAATGTATCAAAATAAATATATCAAAATAATAGCGTTACTAATATATACAGCAATCACTATAACTATGCTATCCGCTTGTGCCGCAAGCACCCCAGATAGCAGCCCAACCTCTACCCACCCAGTCCCCATGCGGGTCGCTTCCTTAAAAGGTCCCACATCCATGGGCCTGCTTTTTTTTATGGAGCAAGCACAAAAAGGAGAAACCAAGGGAAGTTATGAATTTACTATGGCAGTGCAAGCCGATGAGTTGCTTCCATTGATGGCCAAAGGTGACCTGGACATAGCCCTCCTCCCAGCCAATGTAGCAGCCATATTGTATCAGAAGATGGAAGGTCAGATGGCAGTCATTGACATTAACACATTAGGTGTCCTATACATAGTGACGGGAAACAGCAGCATCACATCAATGGAAGATTTGAAAGGCAGGACCATTTACCTCACCGGCAAAGGCACCACACCGGATTACGTACTCCATTATTTATTATCCGCCAATGGTCTGACAAAGGACGATTGTAAATTAGAATACAAATCAGAAGCTACAGAGGTGGCGGAACTACTTTCACAAAATCCCGAGGCAGTAGGCTTGCTGCCACAGCCTTTCGTAACCGCTGCCTGTGCACAGAATGAGTCACTTTCGGTGGTTCTTGATATGAATGAAGAGTGGACAAAGCTTCAGGGTGTGGGTGGAAGCCGCATGGTTACAGGTGTGACAGTGGTCAGGAAGGCCTTCCTAAAAGAGCATGAGGAAGCGGTCAAAACCTTTATGACAGAGCATCAGCAAAGCACCAATCAAATGAACAGCGATCCTAAGACAGGCGCAAAATTAGCTTTGGAAGCAGGCATCATTGCCAAAGAACCCATTGCCCACAAAGCTATTCCTGCCTGTAACATCACTTATATAGACGGGGAAGCTATGAGACAGGCCCTTTCTGGATACCTTGCAGTACTTTATGAGCAGAACCCTGTGGCAGTAGGCGGTGCACTTCCGGCGGAGGATTTTTACTATGTTCCGTAAGCGTAGTTTTTTTATCTTAATATGCTGGCTGATCCTGTGGCAGATGGCTAATTTATTATGTGATCAGTCCATACTATTTGTAGGACCATGGGAAACTAGCGTGGCATTGGTTCGTCTCCTGACAGTCCCGGCGTTCTGGCAGACCGTCCTCCTATCCTGTGGACGGATTTATGCAGGATTGGCCGTGGGCATCTTGCTGGGTAGCCTTTTGGCTGTGGCCAGTTACCGCTATCAGATATTAGAAGAAATGATAAAGCCATTCATGAGCCTGATCAAGGCTGTGCCGGTGGCTTCTTTCGCAGTACTTTTATTGATCTGGTGGGGCTCAGGGTACCTGTCAGCCGCCATTAGCATGCTGGTGGTACTGCCACATGTTTATGTAAATGTGCTCCAGGGACTGAAAAACACGGATGTGAAAATGCTGGAGATGGCGCAGGTCTTACGTATGTCTGCCTGGAATCAAAGCTTCTACATATACCGGCCGGCCCTGCAGCCTTTCTGGAACAGCGCCATATCAGTGGCAGTGGGAATGGCCTGGAAGTCCGGCGTGGCGGCAGAGATCATCGGATTGCCGGATGCTTCCATCGGAGAGGGATTGTATATGGCTAAAATTTATCTCCAGACAGCCGATGTATTTGCTTGGACAGCGGTGACCATCCTTTTGAGTATGCTGACAGAGAAGTTGGTCAAGTGGCTGGGAAACCTATTTTTTAAGTGGCAGCCTCCCTGTTTTGTAAAGCATACCCAGGCCTCGATTCCAAGCATTTTTTTACAAAATGTAGAAAAATCTTATGATGGGTCGTATGTGATTCAAGATTGGAACGCAGTCTACGAACCTGGAAAGGTTTATTATTTCCGCACCCCATCCGGCAGTGGCAAGACCACAAAATTCCGCATTCTGGCAGGTCTTGAGAAGCCGGAAGAAGGAACCATCCGGTTTGAACCGGTTTCTATGAAGAAGCCCTTCGTTTCCATGCTTTTTCAGGAAGACCGTCTCTGTGAAGATTACAGTGCAGTAAAAAACGTAGAACTGGTGACAGCCGATGCAAAGGCGGCCAGACAGCATTTGGCCCGCCTATTGCCTGAAGAAGCCTTGGATAAACCCTGCCGTCAGTTAAGCGGCGGCATGCGCAGACGGGTGGCCTTGGTACGTGCCATGATGACGCCTTCACAGTTGTGTTTGCTGGATGAGCCTTTTACCGGCTTGGATGCGGATAGCCGACAACTGGCTGTGCAGTATATAAAAGAGGAATGTGGTGGAAGAACCATGATCATTGCTTGTCATGATGAGTTGACATTTGCAAAAGACATGTGGGCAGAAAGTAAGTGCTGACGAGAAATGAATGAAAAATGTCGCAAAAAAAACAATTGTAATTTCCGCGCATTCGTGGTATAATCGTAAAATGACTGTGACTATGTCCTTTTTTGAGACGCAGACACAATGAAGGAGGAAATGTAACAATGAGTTTACAGGTAGAAAAATTAGAGAAGAACATGGCCAAGCTGACCATTGAAGTGTCCGCTGAAGAGCTGGAGAAAGCGATCCAGGGTGCATATCTGAAAAATAAAAACAAGATAACCATTCCCGGATTCCGTAAGGGAAAAGCTCCCCGTAAGATGATCGAGCAGATGTATGGTAAGGAAGTATTCTATGAGGATGCTGCCAATGCTCTGATCCCGGATGCCTATGAGAAGGCTCTTGCAGAATGTACTGAGGAGATTGTATCTTCTCCTAAGATCGATGTGACCCAGTTAGAAGCCGGTAAGCCTTTCATCTTCACTGCAGAAGTTGCTTTGAAGCCGGAAGTAACTCTTGGTACCTACAAGGGTGTGAAGGTAGACAAGGTGGAAGTGGAAGTAACCGAAGAAGAAGTTGACGCTGAGATCAACAAAGAGAGAGAGAACAATTCCAGAACCATCACTGTAGAAGACAGAGCTGTTAAGGATGGCGATATGACTGTAATCGACTTCGAAGGCTTTGTAGACGGTGTTGCTTTTGAAGGCGGTAAGGGCGAGGATTATCCTCTGACCATCGGTTCCGGTGCATTTATTCCCGGATTTGAAGAGGCTCTGATCGGTGCTGAAATTGGTGTTGAGACTGATGTTAATGTAACTTTCCCTGAAGATTATCAGGCTGCTGAGCTGGCTGGTAAAGCTGCAGTATTTAAGTGCACCGTTAAGGAGATCAAGGAGAAGGAGCTTCCTGAGCTGGACGACGAGTTCGCAAGTGAAGTGTCTGAGTTTGATACCCTTGCTGAGTACAAGGAAGATGTGAAGAAGAATCTGGCTGAAAAGAAGGAAGCAGCAGCTAGGAGTGCCAAGGAAGATGCTGCCATCGATGCTGTAATCGCTGAGGCACAGATGGAGATTCCCGATGCTATGGTTGAGACCCAGCAGAGACAGATGGTTGAGGATTTTGCACAGAGAATTCAGTCCCAGGGTATTTCCATGGAGCAGTATATGCAGTTTACCGGTCTGGATGCAAGCAAGCTGTTAGAGCAGGTGAAGCCTCAGGCTATGAAGAGAATCCAGTCCCGTCTGGTTCTGGAAGCTGTAGTGGCTGCAGAAGGTCTGACTGCAAGTGAAGAAGACTTCGAGGCAGAGGTTGCTAAGATGGCTGAAAGCTACAAGATGGAAGCTGAC
Source organism: Acetatifactor sp. (assembly GCA_045540075.1). GTDB lineage: Bacteria > Bacillota > Clostridia > Lachnospirales > Lachnospiraceae > Acetatifactor. The sequence goes on from JAZQGM010000120.1 coordinate 8,935, forward strand.
AAGGTAAAAGAGCTTCTGGGTGAAGGCGGCAAGAAGCAGGTGATGGAAGATATCTGCGTAAATAAGGCTGTAACTCTGATCGTTGATAATGCAGTTGAGGAATAATCCTTACTTCAAGATCCGAATATTTTATCAGAGATGACATAATTATAAACAGAGGATTAAGAATTTCTTAAATCCTCTGTTTATGATTGAAAAATGGGAAATTGTAGGATACACTAGCATATAGAAGGTCATAATGATCAGAAGTGAACCTGAAGGATGTGATCAGGAAAGAAAAGCGGAGGATAGGTAAAATGAGTTTAGTACCTTACGTCATTGAACAAACAAGCAAGGGTGAAAGATCCTACGATATTTATTCAAGACTTTTAAAAGACAGAATTATTTTTTTAGGTGAAGAAGTAAATGAAGTGACAGCCAGTCTGGTGGTAGCACAGCTTTTATTTCTGGAGGCAGAGGATCCTGAGAAGGATATCCATCTGTATATTAACAGTCCGGGTGGTAGTGTAACTGCCGGTATGGCAATTTACGATACCATGAATTACATTAAGTGTGATGTGTCTACCGTATGTATCGGTATGGCAGCAAGCATGGGTGCTTTCCTGTTGGCAGGCGGTGCCAAGGGTAAGAGATATGCACTGCCCAATGCAGAGATTATGATACATCAGCCTCTTGGGGGAACCCAGGGACAGGCTACAGAGATCGAGATCGCAGCCAAGCACATTTTGAAGACCAAAGAGAAATTGAACCGTATTCTGGCAGAGAATACCGGCAGAGATTATGAGACCATCTGTGCCGATACCGAGCGTGATAACTGGAAGAGCGCCAAGGAAGCCTGCGAGTATGGATTAGTAGATAAAGTGATCGCATCCCATGCGGCACAGGAATAATTGAGACAGGAGTAAGTAAATGGCGGGGAAAATAATTGGGAACGAAGTCAGATGTTCCTTTTGCGGTAAGAACCATAATCAGGTGCGTAAGCTGATTTCAGGGCCTGAAGGAATCTATATCTGCGATGAATGTGTGTATATCTGTGAAGATATTCTGGAAGAGGAACTGGAGAATGAGGATTACGAGGAGGCTGACGGACAAGAGATCAATCTGTTAAAGCCGGTTCAGATCAAAGAGTTTCTGGATGAGTATGTCATCGGTCAGGATGCAGCCAAGAAGGTGTTGGCAGTAGCAGTTTACAATCATTACAAAAGAGTCATGGCGCCTAGAAGTCTGAATGATGTGGAATTGCAGAAGAGTAATATCCTGATGGTAGGCCCCACCGGTTCCGGTAAGACCTATCTGGCACAGACACTGGCTAAGATCATCAATGTTCCATTTGCCATTGCAGATGCCACCACATTGACAGAAGCCGGATATGTGGGTGAGGATGTGGAAAATATTCTGCTAAAGCTGATCCAGGCAGCTGATTATGATATCGAGAGAGCCCAGTACGGCATTATTTATATTGATGAGATCGACAAGATCACCAAGAAAAGTGAGAATGTGTCCATCACCAGAGATGTATCCGGTGAAGGTGTTCAGCAGGCACTTTTAAAGATTGTGGAAGGTACGGTTGCAAGTGTGCCGCCACAGGGAGGACGTAAGCATCCTCATCAGGAGCTTCTGAGTATCGATACCTCCAATATCTTGTTTATCTGTGGTGGTGCTTTTGATGGTCTGGAGAAGATCATTGAGGCCAGACTGGACCGTAAGTCTATCGGTTTCAATACAGAGGTGACCCAAAAGTCCAATAAGTTGACCGGGGAACTGTTTAAAGAGGTGACCCCTCAGGATCTAATCAAGTTCGGTCTGATACCTGAGTTTGTGGGTCGTGTGCCTATCTGTGTCTCTTTAGAGGGACTGGATAAGGAAGCACTTGTCCGCATCCTGAAGGAGCCTAAGAATGCATTGATCAAGCAGTATCAGAAGCTGTTTGATATGGATGATGTGGAGCTTTCGTTTGAGGAAGATGCCATAGAGACCATTGCAGAGAAGGCACTTGAGCGCAAGATAGGTGCCAGAGGACTGCGTTCTATTATGGAGAATACCATGATGGATCTGATGTATGAGATTCCGTCTGATGAAACAATAGAGTCCTGCGTAGTGACCAAGGGAGCTGTGGAAGGAACCAGCGAACCGCTTACGATCCACAGGGAAGCATTACCACGCAAAGCCAAGTAAGTAGGAAAACGCCGCTGGATTCAGCGGCGTTTGCTGCATTGATGAGGAAAAGAATATGACAATGAGTGAAAGGTTACCGGCAGTAGCACTTAGGGGAATGACCATATTGCCGGAGATGATGATACATTTTGATCTAAGCAGAAAGAAGTCCATCATGGCAGTGGAGCAGGCTATGATGGGGAATGATAAGGTTTTTCTGGTGACACAAAAGGATACAGATGAGGAGAATCCGGGTCTTGAGGATGTGTTCCATGTGGGAACCATAGCCGCTGTAAAGCAGATCAATAAGTTGCCAAATGGCATTGTGAGAGTGTTGGTTGAGGGGGAGAGACGAGGAGAACTGGTGGCTTTTGTGCCTGAAGAGGAAGAATTTCTTTTGGCACAGGTAAATGAGATTGCCATCTTAGAGGATGAGCTTGATGATGTGACGAAAGAAGCTATGATTCGTCAGTTGGCAGAGTTGTTTGGAGGGTACAGCAGATATTATCCCAAGATCGGCCGCAGTATTGAGAAGCAATTTCAAGTGCAGAAGAGCTTAGAGAAGCTGATGGATATCATCACCATGAGCATTCCGTTGTCCTATACTTCTAAGCAGAAGGTATTGGAGCTTTCTACACTGGCAGAACGTTTTGAGTATTTGGCAGGAGTGCTTTCCAATGAAACAGAGATTGCTAAGATCAAGTCGGAATTAAGCGAGCAGGTAAAGGGCAGGGTAGAAAAGCATCAGAAAGAGTATCTGCTGCGGGAGCAGATGAATTATATCAGACATGAATTGGGAGAAGACGGTGGTTTCTCAGATGTGGAACAGTTTGAGGAAGCGCTTGGCAAGCTGAAGGCCAAGAAGGAAGTAAAGGAGCGTATCCGCAAGGAAATCTCCCGATTCAAGAGTCTGGCACCCAACAGTGGAGAGGCATCTGTGGAGCGGGGCTACATAGAGACGCTGCTGGAGATGCCTTGGGATAAAATGTCCAAGGATCATACAGACATTAACCGGGCTGAAAAAATTCTGGAGGTCCAGCATTATGGACTGGAGCAGGTGAAGGAGCGTATCTTGGAGTTCCTTGCGGTCAGAAGTCTGACGAAGCAGGGAGACAGCCCCATCATTTGTCTGGTGGGACCGCCCGGAACCGGTAAGACCTCTATTGCCAGAAGTGTGGCAGAGGCTTTGGACAAAAAGTATGTGCGCATCAGTTTAGGCGGTGTCAGGGATGAGGCAGAGATCCGCGGTCACCGTAAGACTTATGTGGGTGCCATGCCCGGAAGGATCGCCGGAGCGTTAAAGCAGGCTGGTGTCAAGAATCCCTTGATGTTGTTAGATGAGATTGATAAGGTGAGCAGCGATTACAAGGGAGATACTTCCGCAGCGCTTTTAGAGGTGTTAGACAGTGAGCAGAACTGCAGATTCAGAGATCATTATATTGAGATTCCGGTGGATCTGTCGGAAGTGCTTTTTATCGCTACAGCCAATACCACCCAAACCATTCCGGGACCGCTGCTGGATCGTATGGAGATCATCGAGGTTACCAGCTATACTGCCAATGAGAAGTTCCACATAGCCAAGGAGCATCTGGTGGAAAAGCAGTGGAAGAAGCACGGTCTTACAGAGGAACAGCTGTCGGTCAGCGACAATGCCTTACGTATGATCATAGAAGGGTATACCAGGGAAGCCGGTGTGCGAGAACTGGAGCGTAAGCTGGGAGAAATCTGCCGTAAGGCAGCCAGAGAGATTCTAAAGAAGCCAGGAAGTCGTATCAAGATCACCGGTCAGAACCTGGAAAAGTATCTGGGACATATCAAATTTACGCCGGATAAAAGAAATCTGACAGATGAGGTAGGAATCGTACGGGGTCTGGCGTGGACCAGCGTGGGCGGCGATACTTTGCAGATTGAGGTGAACGTCATGCCCGGCAAGGGTGATATCGATCTGACCGGACAGATGGGCGATGTGATGAAGGAATCTGCCATTACCGGCATGAGCTATGTGCGTTCCATCAGTAAGCAGTATCAGATCAAAGAAGAAATGTTTAAGAAGAATGATTTTCATATTCATATTCCGGAAGGTGCAGTGCCTAAGGATGGTCCCAGCGCCGGAATCACCATGGCGACAGCTCTGATGAGCGCTGTCACAGGCATTCCTGTACGTGCCGATGTGGCCATGACCGGGGAAATCACCCTGCGAGGAAGGGTGCTGCCCATCGGAGGACTGAAAGAAAAGCTGCTGGCAGCTAAGGTGGCAGGCATGAAGAAGGTGCTGGTACCGGAGGAAAATCGTCGTGATGTGGAAGCGATATCCAGAGAGATCAAGGGCGGTCTGGATATTGTCTTTGTAGAAAATATGACGCAAGTGCTTGCACATGCACTGGCAGAGAAGGCACAGGAGGCGGAGCAAAAAAACGCTTCTGCAAAGAAAAAGAGGTGAGTGTATGATTATCAAAAAGGTAAGTCTGGAAACGGTTTGCGGCATTACCAGTAAATTGCCGGATTCTCCCTATCCGGAGGTGGCATTTGCCGGCAAGAGTAATGTGGGAAAGTCATCCCTGATCAATGCGTTGATGAACCGCAAATCTCTGGCCCGCACCAGTGCCCAGCCGGGAAAGACCCAGACCATTAATTATTATAATATCAATGATGCGGTGTATTTCGTGGACCTTCCCGGGTACGGTTATGCCAAGGCCAGTGAAGAGGTGAAGGCCAAGTGGGGCAAGATGATCGAGGATTATCTTCACAAGTCCAAGCAGCTAAAGGCAGTTTTTCTGCTGATCGATATTCGGCATGCACCCTCTGAAAACGACCGCATCATGTATGACTGGATCGTAAACCAAGGGTATCATCCCATTATCATAGCCACAAAGTTGGATAAAATTAATCGTAGCCAGATCCAGAAGCAGGTAAAGCTGATCAAGACCACACTGCAGGTAGAACCGGATACGGTGATCATTCCTTTTTCAGCCGAGACCAAGCAGGGCAGAGAGGAAATTTATGAGATCATCGATGGCATCATAGAGGATGGGATAACTGCTGACATAGAATAAGGGGGTAGTGTGTATGGAAAAACCCATGAAGAAATATTGTAAGGCGCTGGTCAACCTGGCGATCGCAGTGATCGCATTGTTCCTGATTGCATATTTACTGCCTAAGGTGCTGGTGTTTTTCCTGCCTTTTGTGATTGGTTGGATCATTGCGTGGATTGCCAGTCCGTTGGTACGTTTTTTTGAGGAAAAGCTGAAGCTGAAGAGAAAAGCAGGCAGTGCTTTTGTCATCGTGGTGGTGATTGGCTTGGTGGTACTGTGTATTTACCTGATCGGAGCCAAGATAGTAGAGGAATCCATCGGATTTATCAATGCGTTACCGGATATGTGGGAAAATGCCGTGGCTGATTTTGAAGAAATCGGGGAGAGGCTGAATGTGATCTATGCCCGTTTCCCAAAAGATATGCAGGAGACACTGGCTGCTATCGGCCAAGAGGCAAGTACATTTATGGGAGATTTTTTAGGGCGCATCAGTTCACCCACCATTGCAGCAGTAGGCAACTTTGCCAAACGTCTGCCGGCATGGCTGATCAGTATCATTATGTGCCTTTTGTCCTCCTACTTTTTCGTAGCAGAGAGAAATCATGTAAATGAGTGGTGCCATGACCATGTTCCCCATTTTCTGATGAAAAGATTATCCATGATAAAGAACAGCCTGGGAAGATCTGTAGGAGGCTACTTTAAGGCTCAGCTGAAGATTGAGATATGGATGTATCTGCTTTTGGTGATCGGTCTGAGTATTCTGAAAGTAGATTATGTACTGTTGATCGCTTTGGGTATTGCGATTCTTGACTTATTACCGTTTTTTGGAACGGGTACGGTTATGGTGCCATGGGCTATCGTCAAAATTCTCAGTGCAGATTATCAGATCGCCATCGGATTGTTGATCATCTGGGGTGTGGGGCAGCTGGCAAGACAGATTATCCAGCCCAAAATCGTGGGAGATTCCATTGGTGTGCCGCCTATTCCTACGTTACTTTTACTGTTTTTTGGTTACAAGGTGGGGGGCGTGCTGGGAATGATCATAGCAGTGCCTTTGGGACTTCTTCTGTACACCCTGTATGAGGAAGGTGTTTTTGACACCACCAAAAACAGTATTATGATTCTGATAGCCGGCATTAACCGGTTCAGAAAGCTGAAGCCTCATGATCTGGAAGAGGTGGAGGATATGCTGGAGGCAGAGAGGAACATAAAATGAGAAACATTCGTCTCTTGATACAATACGAAGGAACCCGCTATCAGGGCTGGCAGCGTCAGGAGTCTACGGAGAATACCATTCAGGGCAAGCTGGAGAGGCTGCTGGGACAGATGTGTGGGGAAGTTATAGAACTGCAAGGCAGTGGCAGGACTGACGCAGGTGTTCATGCTGTGGGGCAAGTGGCAAATTTCCACACTTCTTGTCCTATGTCTGTGGAGGAGATGCAGAAATATATCAATGCTTATCTTCCACAGGATATTGCAGTGATTGAGGTGGCTGAGGCTTCAGAACGGTTTCACAGCCGTCTGAATGCAGTGGGCAAATGTTACATATATCAGGTGTGGAACAGTGAGGTGCCCAATGTGTTTCTTCGGCGATATGCATTGGAATATCCGCAGGCATTAGACTTGGAGTCCATGCGTAAGGCTTCGGCCTACTTGTTGGGGGAACATGATTTTAAAGCGTTTACCTCTACTAAGAAGGGGAAGAAATCTACCGTCAGGAGAATTGATGAGATTAGGATTGAACAGGAAGGTGCACTTATCACCTTTACTTTTCAGGGGAATGGATTTCTTTACCATATGGTGCGGATACTGGTGGGGACACTTCTGGAGGTGGGAATGGGGCTTCGTGATCCGGATACTATGCCTGAGGTGATTGCTTCCAAGAATAGGGAAAATGCGGGAGGGCTGGTGGCGGCCAAGGGATTGACGCTGGTCAGGGTGGATTACAGCTAGGGGCCCGGGGGCAAAGGGGACGCACGGTTGGAGTGAAGTCGGAGGGCCAAGCGG
>JAZQGM010000121.1:0-12411 GCA_045540075.1 Acetatifactor sp.
ATGCAAATAGCCAATTGACATAAAAGTTTGAAGAAGATACAGCAGCTGAGACGAAAGCAATCAGCTGCTGTTTTTCTAAAAAATGTCTGGGATTATCTGTCTACATATTCTCTCTTCTTTTGTCAAAAATAATAACGTAACTATAAAAGAATGTGCAAAAAGGAGGCATTTTATGAGTAATATTTGCTGTGACGCACTAGCTATGGCTACGGTACCCATTCAGGAGTGGTGTGAACCTTATGACTGGAAGACGGCACTGAAGAATGGTACTATTTTTCCCTGTTTAAATCTGGAATTTTATAAGGCTGAGCAGATCAATACCCAATCTTCGGCACCTTCAGGGCAGGAGAGTGCATTGCATGAAATCAGCGAGATCGGCTTTGCCATCAATGATCTGACGTTATATCTGGATACCCATCCGGAGTGTCCCAATGGATTATCTTTACTAAAGGAGCTGTTGGAAAAGCGGCTGACTCTTTTGGCTGATTATGCGGCGAAGTATCAGCCATTGACACAGTTGTCCATGATCACCGGTACACCCGAGACCCAGAAGTACGGCTGGGCAGAGGGACCGGCACCCTGGGAAGGAGGTAACATCTGATGTGGAGTTATGAGAAGAGATTACAGTATCCTGTCAAAATTACCAAGACCTGTCCCAAGACTGCGCAGCTGATCATCAGCCAATATGGCGGTCCCGATGGAGAATTGTCCGCTTCTATGCGGTATCTGGCCCAGCGCTATTCCATGCCCTGTAAGAAGGTGGGTGGCTTGCTGACCGATATTGGTACGGAGGAGATCAACCACATGGAGATCATCTGTGCCATGGTATATCAGTTGACCAAGAATCTGACGCTGGAACAGGCGAAAACGGCAGGATTTGATGCTTACTATATTGATCATACCGCAGGCCTCTGGCCACAGGCGGCAGCCGGTGTGCCCTTTACAGCACTGGAATTTCAGTCTAAGGGCGATGCTTTGGCGGATCTGTTCGAGGACCTTGCTGCGGAGCAGAAGGCCAGGACGGTGTATGATAATCTGCTGCGTATGATAGATGAGCCGGAGGTCAGAGAACCTCTGAAATTTTTACGTGCCAGAGAAATCGTGCATTTCCAGAGATTTGGAGAAGCGCTGGAGATGATCAAGGAAAAGCTGGATGCCAAGAACTTCTATTATTTCAATCCGGAGTTTGACAAGGCAATGGCTGTTAAGATGCAATAAAAATAAACAGGCAACTGTGATTCCTTACTAAGGAGCAGTTGTCTGTTTTTTGGATTGCTTGTTAAATGAAGTATAAATCCTTATTTTTAGGCAAGAATAAGCGTAGAAGAAAACGAGGCGCGGGAGAAATGCCCGGGCTGTTTCTGATAGAAGGGCTTGAATTGCTATACATGGCGGATTGGAGGAAGAAATATGAGAAGAGACAGAAAAAATAAAATTAAGAAAGAGAGGATGGTGATGATCGCCTCCTCTGCTTTGGTGATGGGCGCACTGACACTGACAGGGATTTATATGAAGGATCGCTCCACTGAAAATATAGATGACGGATATACCATCGATTTCAGTCAGTTAGAGGAAAATGTGGATGATAAGGTACAGCAAATTGCTGAGAATATGCCGCAGAATACAGACCAGAGCACTATTTTGGAGCAGGCACAGAATTCGGTGATAGAGGATGATTTGGATTATGATCCACTGGCGGCAGGTTCCAATATCATTCAAATTCCGGGACTGACGGATCAAATCACTGCCCTTGAAGACCAAGAGGAACTGGCACGTAAGAATAAGGACGAGGAAGAAAAGAATGATGTAGATAAGGCTGATGAGGATAAGGTTAAAAAGGATAAGGCTGGAAACGAGAAGGTTGAAAAGAACAGTGTGCCACAAGAGAAGCCTGCCCAAAGTACTGTATCAGAATCTGTGACAAAAACGTTGAATTTTACTGTGGATCAAGGGTTAGTCAGACCGGTCAGTGGAGAAATACTCATGTACTATAGCATGGATAAGAGCATCTATTTTGCTACTTTGGATCAATACAAGTACAATCCTGCTACTGTTCTGTCGGCCGTGGAGGGTGATCAGGTAGTAGTATGTGCCGATGCTAAGGTAATATCCATCTATGACAATGAAGAAATCGGTCATGCGGTGACATTGGATCTGGGCAATGGTTATCAGGCCACTTATGGGCAATTAAAGGATGTAGAGATCACAGAAGGAAGTTATGCGAACAGAGGGGAAGCGCTGGGTAGTGTGGCTGCACCCACAAAGTATTATACTTTGGAAGGTCCGAATCTTTATTTTCAAGTGACCAAGGACGGAACGCCTGTGAATCCAGAGGAACTGTTCCAATAAGAGGGAGCAATATGTATATTATCAACGGCAGAATTAAAACCATGGCTGGCAAAGAATACGAGCATGGAACCATTCATATTGTGGATGGCAAGATAGCACAGGTAGGCAGCAGTGAAGCTATTAATGTGTGTTGGGAAGATGGAGAGACGGTTCTGGATGTCAATGGTGCTTTGGTCATGCCGGGCATCATTGAGGCCCATTGCCACATGGGAATCACAGAGGAGAAGAAAGGTATGGAAGGGGATGACTGTAATGAGACAGTAGATCCCATGACACCATGGCTGCGCGCCATAGATGCTATTCATTCCATGGACGCTTCCTTTGATGATGCTGTGCGTGCAGGTATCACTGCCGCTATGATCGGTCCGGGCAGCTCCAACGTGGCAGGAGGTCAATTCGCGGTGCTAAAGACAAAAGGCCGCAGGGTGGATGATCTGATCGTGAAAGCCCCGGCTGCCATGAAAGTGGCTTTTGGTGAAAACCCCAAGGTCAATTACTCCGGTCAGGGTAAAAGCCCTGCTACCAGAATGTCCATTGCCGGCATGCTTCGCAGAGAATTGACAGAAGCCAAAGCCTATGAAAAGCGTAAAGAAAAGGCAGAGGAAGCAGGAGAAGAATTTGAACTTGATTTTACCAAGGAATGTTGGTTGCCTGTGCTTCGCAGAGAAATTCCTATAAAGGCTCATGTCCATCGGGTAGATGATATCTTCACCGCCATCCGCATTGCCAAAGAGTTTGACTTAAATGTGACTTTAGATCACTGCAGTGAAGGTCATCTGATTGCTAAAGAGTTGGCTGTGGAAGGTTTCCCTGCAATCGTAGGTCCTGATTTTGCAAGCCGCAACAAGATCGAAGTCCAGAACATGGCCTTTAAGACCGCCGGGGTCCTGAACCGTGCAGGCGTCATGACCGCCATCACCACCGACCATCCGGTTTCCCTGATCCAGTCCCTTCCCCTTTGTGTAGGGCTGGCGGTGAAGGCAGGACTTCCCATGGAAGAGGGTTACAAGGCAATGACCATTTATCCGGCTGTGATCTGTGGTGTGGATGACAGGCTGGGATCGTTGGAAGTGGGAAAGGATGCTGATATTGCGATTTTTGATGGGAATCCTATGGAAACATTTACAGAGACTTTGTATACCATCATCGATGGGGTGATTGTATACGCAAGAGAATCGTAACAATAGTTTGCCCCAAGCATTAGAATTCATCGCTCCAAGTTCACCTTTTGGTTGAAATAAATGATGCCATGTGGTATCATGAGTTAAATACCAATTTTTTATAAAAGATGGTGGACGAGGAGGCATAAGATGGTAACAAAAATTGCGCAAAGAAAAGTAGATATTGCAGTGGGTAAAAGTAATGGTGTGGGAGTCATGAAGCTGGAACGTTTATTTGATTCCACCAACATGCCACAGCATTTAAGGCTGTTTTCCAGGGCGACTCTGGAACCGGGTGCAAGTGTGGGATTTCATGTACATCATGCAGAGACAGAGGTGTTCTATATTCTGTCCGGACATGGTGAGTATTGTGATGATTGCGAGATCGTGAATGTGGAAGCCGGCGATCTGACCTATACACCGGATGGTCATGGACATTCGCTTAAAAATATTGGCGATGATGTACTGGAATTTATTGCGATGATCATTAAAGATTAAGAGAAAAGTTGACTTATAAAAAAGAACCGTACACTGTCGGCCTGGGCTGGTGCGGTTCTTTTTCATGGGTTCAGGATATAATTCGGTAAAAAACTATGAAACACTCCTTTACCTAAAGCCGATTATGGTTTATAATAGATGAAAAGTCAAAGAAAATCGAGGGTAAGTTATGAGAGTAGTTGTTTTGGCCGGTGGAACCAGCACAGAGCGTGATGTTTCTTTAAGTTCCGGCAGTATGATCTATAAAGCACTGAAGAAGAACGGTCATCAGGCCATGATGCTGGATGTGTACCTTGGCTATGAAGACGATATCACTGATATTTTTGAGAGGGACATTGACTGGGCAGCCCAGATCGGTGCGGTGTCTGATCAGGCGCCGGATCTGGAGGCGGTGAAAGCTATGCGTAAGGACGGGGGTAAGAGTTTCTTTGGCCCCAACGTGTTGGCTATCTGTTCCCAAGCGGACGCGGTATTTATGGCACTGCATGGAGCCAATGGCGAGGATGGTAAGATTCAGGCTTGTTTTGAGCTGATGGGCATACCGTATACTGGTACGGATTATGTGAGCTCTGCCATGGCCATGGATAAGGGCATCGCAAAGGATATTTTCCGGGCGCATAACATCCCTACCCCGGAGGGAATCCGCTTGAAAGCCGGGGAGAAAGAAGAACGTAAGATTCCCTATCCCTGCATCGTCAAGGCATGTTGTGGCGGTTCCAGCGTAGGCGTTTGTATTGCCCACAATGATGAGGAGTATGAGCATGCTAAGGCAGAAGCTTTTCGTTATGATGGGGAAGTGGTAATCGAACAGTACATTAAGGGCAGAGAATTCTCTGTAGGTGTTATGGATGGGCAGGCCCTTCCGGTAATTGAGATAGCGCCGAAGCAAGGTTTTTATGATTATAAGAATAAGTACCAGGCCGGAAGTACGGTGGAGACTTGTCCGGCACAGGTTTCGGAGGAAAAATCCGAAAAGATGCAACGCATCGCTGAGGATGTGTACCGTGCCCTCCGAATGAAGAATTACGCTCGCATGGACTTTATGATGAGTACAGAAGGGGAGCTTTATTGTCTGGAGGCCAATACCTTGCCAGGTATGACTCCTACATCACTCCTGCCTCAGGAGGCAGCTGCCGTGGGAATCAGCTTTGAGCAGCTGTGTGAGAAGATACTTCAATATGCGGTAAAAATAGTTTAAATGGTTCGATTGGATTATGAAATGATCGGGGTGTGATTTTTATGAAAAATATGAGCCTATTTCAGGTTGCAGCTGCTTGTGGAGGACAATTGGTGTTGCCTTCTGCAGGTCCATCCATTACAGCAGATACTGAAGTGACCTCAGCGATATTGGATTCCCGAAAGGTGGAAGAAGGAGCGTTATTTTTTGCCACTTTGGGAGAGCGGGTGGACGGTCATCGGTTTATTGGTTCTGCTTACGAGAAAGGGGCATACTGTGTAGTGACTCAGAAGACACCAATGCAAGTGGAGGCTGAGCATGGCATTGCGGCGGATACTTGGGGTGCGTACATTCTGGTGGAGGATACCCTCACAGCACTAAAGGAGATCGCATCATATTATCGGTCTACGCTTTCCATCCCTTTTGTGGGTATCACCGGAAGTGTGGGAAAGACCAGTACCAAGGAGTTTATTGCAGGGGTACTTTCAGAGAAGTATCATGTGCTGAAGACGGAAGGAAATTACAATAATGAGATTGGTGTACCACTAACGATTTTGCGAATCAGGGAAGAACATCAGGCAGCAGTGGTGGAGATGGGGATCAGCGAGTTTGGTGAGATGAGCCGGCTTAGTAAGATTGTACGGCCCAATGTATGTGTGATCACCAATATCGGCCAGTGTCATCTGGAGAATTTAAAGACCAGAGACGGTATCCTGAAGGCTAAGTCAGAGATATTCGACTATATGGCTGAAGATGGAATGGTGTGTCTGAACGGGGATGATGATAAGCTTAGGACCGTGACACAGGTAAAAGGCAGGCCGGTACATTTCTTTGGTTTGGGCGAAGATCCAGCAAAGGAAGTGTATGCTACGGATGTGGTAAGTAAGGGGTTGTTTGGTAGCGAGGCAGTGCTTCACATTCCGATTAGTGAAGGTGGATGTGATATGGCAGCAGCGCAAAAACTACCATACATCCAGTTGCCGATTCAGGTGATGCTTCCCGGTGCCCATATGGTGATAAATGCAGCTGCAGCAGCCTGCGTAGGACGATTGCTGGGCTTAAGTCAGGAGCAGATCGTGGAAGGCATCCGCAAGGTAGAGCCTGTCAGTGGCCGCAGCCATTTGATCTCCTTGGCAAAATATACATTGATCGATGACTGCTACAACGCCAATCCGGTGTCAATGCGGGCAGCCATTGATCTGCTTAACATGGCTGATAATCAGAAGATTGCCATTCTGGGAGATATGTTTGAACTGGGTGAAGATTCCGATAACATGCATAGACAAACCGGTGCGTATGCCACGGCAGCAGGCATTGACCGGATCATCTGCATCGGAGAGAACGCAAGACATATGTATGAAGGAGCTTGCGAGGCCGGTGGAAAAGAGTGTGTTTATTTTGCCACCAAGAGTGATTTTCTTAAGGCTTACAGGTTAGAACAGGAAGAACTGCTTCCGGCGGACAGCACTGTGCTGATCAAGGCCTCCCATGGCATGGCCTTTGAAGAAATTGTGAAAGTGTTAGAACAATAGGACTTTGTTGAGAGTGAGAGTGCGGTGGGTGCTCTCACTTATTATATTCATGGTTTAGAGGCAGTGGGGGACAAATTTGAGCACAAATTCACAATAAATTTGCGTTTTCACTTGACTGTAAAGTTCCTTGATAGTTTATAATCAAAGCATAAACAGTTCAGTTATGAGTTTTGGAACATACGCCTGAACTGTCAAGAGAGGAGAGTACGATTTATGACGATCAAAGAAATAGAATCCCTCTGCGGGATGACCAGAGCGAATATCCGTTTTTATGAAGCGGAAGGACTTTTGACGCCTTCCAGGAATCAGAATGGCTATCGCGATTATTCAGAGAAAGATGCGGAGGTGCTTAAACGGATCAAGCTGCTTCGGACTCTGCACATATCTTTGGAGGAGATCAAAGCATTACATACAGGTGACCATGAGCTTTTAGAAGTGTTGGAGCGTCAGGTGAAGCTTTTGGAAAATCAGAAGGAGGACATCGTCAAATCCCAGGAAATGTGCCGGGTAATGCGCCAGGATGGAGTGCGCTATGAGACGTTGAACGCCCAGTATTATCTGGATGCCTTGGAGAGAAGTCCGGAATATCCTGTGCCGGAATTGGAGGCAGATGCCATACCTAAGGAATCTTTTCCCTGGCGCCGTTTTTTTGCCAGGAATTTGGATATGGTGTTGTATAGCACATTATGGTCATTATTTTTGGTATGTGTCTGTAACGTGAATCTGAATAACCGGGGGCTGGCAGGGGAACTGTTGGATGCCATTGCAACCATTGTGCTTCTGTTCCTGTTTGAGCCGGCCTTGCTTGCCTTGTGTGGAACCACACCGGGTAAGTGGATCATGGGGCTTCGGGTCACGGATTATGAGGATCGGCGCCTTACGTATTCGGAAGCAGGTAATCGTACGTTTACGGTTTTTTGGAAGGGAATGGGTCTGGAGATTCCTATTTATAGTCTGTACCGCAATTGGAAGAGTTATCAAGATTGTGAGGATGGTGAGACGATGGAATGGGAACGTGAGACTTGTATCACCCTGCGGGATAAAAAGAACTGGAGAATATGGGCACTGGTGGCGGCATATGGAGTGATTTTTGTCGGTCTGTTTTGGGGAATTTCTTCGGCACAGATGCCAAAGCATCGGGGAGATATCACGGTGGTAGAGTTTTGCGAAAATTATAATCGTCTGGCAGATTACTATGGAATGGATCAACAGTATGATCTGACTGTTGGCGGAAAGTGGCTGAAACGATTTAGTAACGGCGGGGTAGTCCACATAGGCGGCTTTGTGGAGCGGCCGGAGCTTATTTTTACGAAAAAGAACGGTGTGATGACAGGTGTAGAGTTTTCACTGACTTTGGAAAACTCAGAAAGTTGGCCGCCAAGTTATCAGGAGCAGATGATGTTACTGTCCCTTGCCTTCGTCTGCGCCCAGGAGGAGTGCAGTATTTTTTCGGATGAACGCAGCGATATGCTTCGACTGATTGAAGACAATAAGTTTAAAAGTTTTACATTTTCGTACTTTGGGGTGGAAGGAAGCTGCCAGGTGGAATATGCAGGTTATGAGGATGTGGCCACAGCTATGAATGTGCTTTGGCCGAAAGAGGGGGAGAAGAATCGGTTTGAGATGAAGTTTCGGTTGGAGAAAAAGTAGAGCAGTAATGAAGTGCAAGAATGAGTTATTTACCTGATACTTTGATTATACTAGAAAGACGTGTAAAAAAAACTGCGGAAAATCGGAATCACCCCCATTTTCCGCAGTTTGAATGAGTGCGAAAATAAGGCGGAAAGCCGTATTAAGGATATGACACTCACGATAACCAACTCAATCACCGGACATGGTGTAGTGTTTTAACTATGTATTTTGTCATTCATCAAGATCTGCGAATAATTCTTCAACATTGTTGTAACCCTTTATAGAGGAATTATTGGCAATCCTTTCTGCCTCAAGTAGCGCAGAAATGGTTTCGCGATTGGGAGTACTTGGGCTAATGTAAAATGGAATGCCTCTGCTGATATTGCTGGTAGATGATTTTGCCATAATTTTACATCCTTTCTTTTTGCTAATTGCAAATCGAAAAGGTTGCATTTCGATTTGCAGTTAACGCGAGAATATGTAGTTTACTTAGTAGTTGAAGGAAGTTTAGGAGCTTTAGTTCTTATTCCGTCAATATGTTCAAATAAATCATCCTTAATAGGAGAACGCATAGGGTCTAGTATAAAGTCGATACCTTCCCGTCTTGCTTGTTTTGCGGCAGGTACGAAATCACTGTCTCCAGATATTAGAATAATACGATCAACTTGTTCTTTAAATGCAAGGGAAGTAATATCAACACCAATTCGCATGTCAACACCTTTTTGCGAAACTGACAATGTAAAATCTTTTTCGGTTAAATTTTCTAGTTTTAAAGAGCCAGTTAAAATTTTTCTAAAAACTTCTGGTTTTATGTTGAAACAGGCCTGTTCTTCTGCGAGCCTACCAAGACGCAGAGCGAACTTTCTTTGATGTTTTAGCTCTTTAAAAAATTCGTTTGTCCAGGTATAATCTTCTGTTTTACCTAAATCAATAGCCTTTTTCAATAATGGATGATAAACTTGTTTATTGATTGGCGGGCAATCATAATAGAAGACTCTGTAAAGAGAGGCCCCTTCTTTTTCGTCTATAATATGGCGGTGACAGTAATTAGATAACTCCTTGGCTCGTTCAGATGGTGTTTTATTGCCAAAAAGGTTATACGCACGCTTGCGATAAAAGGCACCATCGACTAAAATAGCAGTTTTTATCATGAAAATCTCCTTGTAAAAAATATCCCTAGTTTCATCTCTTCCCTTATGGTGGGAGGATTACTGCTAGGGATATACTATCTTTGTTTTGTGTGAAATACGTAACATATATCACATTTATATAATATCTTCTGACAGTACAAAAGTCAACTAGAGATTAGAAAATTTAACAAAAAATTTATATATTAGTTTCACCCTAGTCAAAATATTCCTTTTTATTACGAAAGTAAGTATCTGAAATAATCTGGAACACGTATGTGCTAATATGTTTACGTGTTTCCTTATCCAGTTCTTCTAGATATACCGGTTTTCCATATTCAATCACAATCGTAGCTTTCTTGACTTTGGGCAGATGGTCTTCAAAGATAGCAGCCGTGTTGACAAGGGTCACAGGGACGATAGGTACATTCCCTTTCTCCGCGATCTTGAAGCTGCCTGCATGAAAAGGCAGGAAGCTGTCGTTTATTTTGTTGCGGGTACCCTCCGGAAAGATGAAGATGGAGATTCCGCTTTTGACTTTTTCGATGGCTTCCAGTATGGTTTTAAGGCCTTCCTTGATATTATCCCGGTCCAGAAAAAGGCAGTGTACGTTGCGCATCCAGTGGGAAAGCAGGGGGTAACGGAGCGTTTCTTTCTTGGAAACAAAGCCGGTAAGGTTAGTCATACGTGCATAGGTCAGTATGATATCATAAAAGCTTCGGTGATTACCTACGTAGAGTACGGCGGTATCTTGGGGGATATTTTCCTTGCCAATGACGATGACCTTCGTGCCGGATAGGCGCTCCACCTGGCGAAAAGCCCAGGAGATAATGGCCAGAGAACTGCAATCTTTCAGTGACTGATCAAACTTGCCAATGATCCATTCTGCGATCAGCAGGGGAATGGACAATATCAGGAAAAGCACTACAAATGAAGCGACTATAATAAAACGTATCATAGGAATCCTCCGGTAAACTTATCATTGCACAAGTGGATTTTGATATCCGCATGGCATTGCAATTTGCATGCATCAAGTATAGCATATTTGGAAAAATTTGTACATAAAATAAAAGGAATCAATTGAAATTGTGGAGTCCAAAGACAATGAAAAGAGCAGTAATGATACTATCTGTACTGGCATTTGCGCTTGCTTTATGTGCTTGTTCCCTAAGCAGCAGTGAACGAATCAAGTTAAGAGATCTGGATTTTACCGTGCTGAGTGAAGAAATGATACCCCAGGAATTAAAGACCGTGATAGAGGAAAGAAAGGCTGAGGCTTTTAAATTGACATACAGTGATAAGGAAAATATGTACATCGTCATCGGTTACGGACAACAGCAGACCGGCGGCTACAGTATCGCAGTCAATGAACTTTACCTGACAGACAATGCAGTATACGTAAACACCAGCCTGCTTGGCCCGGATGCTTCAGAAAAGAGCAAGCAAAATCCCTCCTGGCCCTACATAGTCATCAAAACAGAATTACTGGATCAAACAGTTATATTTGAATAACAGTTCAGCCAGAGACGATATAAGGGTGAAAATCGTGCTCGCACGAATTTTCACCCTTATACCGTCTCTGAGGGAGCGCCCCGATAATGAGCAAAAAGGAGCTGCGAAGCAGCGAAGAGCCCCGAAGGGGCGGTTTTGCGAATGGGCGCGGCTGAACGTCACTAGGGCTGAAGTCACTAGAGCCCAACCATTACATTTTAAAGGTTTTCATTCTTAAAAGGTTTCCTTTCTGGACAAAATATGATACAATAAGCAAAAGCAGCAAATTGAGGAGGACAAATGATGTTGCTCATTGAGAATGGATATATGATAGACCCCAAATCGGGCCTTGAAGGAAATTATGATATCCTCACAGAGGGAGACCGAATCGTCAAAATCGGCAAGCACCTGAGTGAGGAGTTGGATGAAGCTACCCTCCAGTCATGCCAAAGGTTAGATGCCTCCGGCCTGCTGGTGGCTCCCGGTCTGGTGGATGTGCATGTGCATTTCAGGGATCCGGGATTTACCTATAAGGAGGATATTTTGTCAGGAGCTAATGCAGCTGCCAAGGGTGGTTTTACCACGGTGGTACTGATGGCTAACACCAAGCCTTGTGTGGACAATGAAGAGACTTTAGAATATATTCTGGAGAAAGGCAGGAACACTAAGATCCATGTGGAGACCTGTGCAAATGTGACCATGGGCATGAAAGGAGCTGAGCTTGCGCCTTTGGAAGCTTTGGCCGGGAAAGGTGCAGTAGGCTTTACCGATGATGGGATTCCCATTATGGATGAAGGTATGGTACGCCATGCTATGGAGGCAGCAGCCGCATTGGACATGCCTATCAGTTTTCATGAGGAAGACCCGAAGCTCATCACCAACAACGGAATCAACCGCGGAAAAGCCAGTGATTTCTTTGGTATTGGCGGTTCCCCCAGAGAGGCGGAGATTACTTTGGTGGAGCGCGACCTGCAGATTGCCCTGGAAACGGGAGCTTGCATCAATATCCAGCATATCAGCACCAAAGAGGCAGTAGAGCTGGTGCGGCAGGCCAAGAAAAAGGGAAGTCATATTCATGCAGAGGCTACACCACACCACTTTACTTTGACAGAAGACGCAGTGGTCAAGTACGGAACCCTTGCCAAGATGAATCCCCCTTTGCGAGAAGAGGCGGACAGGCTGGCGATCATCGAAGGACTTAAGGACGGAACCATTGACTTGATCGCGACAGACCATGCCCCTCATGCGCCGGAAGAAAAGGCCAAGCCCATCACAGAGGCACCCAGCGGAATCCTTGGACTGGAGACTGCACTTTCTCTGGGAATCACCCAGTTGGTGGAGGCAGGGCATTTGACCATGCAGCAGTTGCTTGCCAAAATGAGCTACAACCCTGCAGTCATGTATCATCTGGATGCAGGTTATCTTAGCGAGGGCGGTCCGGCAGA
>JAZQGM010000122.1:0-12899 GCA_045540075.1 Acetatifactor sp.
AGGACAGCCTTTCGCTCCCGGTGCTAACCCGATGCACGGACGTGATACTCACGGTGCAATCGCATCCCTGTCTTCCGTAGCTAAGCTGCCGTTCAATGATGCACAGGATGGTATCTCCAATACCTTCACCATCATCCCCGGTGCTCTTGGTAAAGAAGATCAGATCTTCGCCGGCGACATTGAATTAGATCTGAGCAAGTAAGTAACTTAACCATGATACCGCACGGCTTATGCCCGTTTGCGGTATCATGAAACACGAAAATCACAAGAAGGAGGGATCACACCATGAATGAGCAGATAAACATTGATGACCTTGTAAAGATGCTGGATTCCGGCATGGCAAACGGTGTAGGCCACGTAAATGTGAACTGTGAAGAGTCTCAGACACCATCTAAGAAAGTTCAAACCCTTGGATGTACAGATTGTTCCAGAACCCCATTAGCCTGCAGTGTACCCACACTTCACGAAGGATTAGACGATTATAAATAATAATAACAGGAGGAATCTATCATGGCAGCAAGTGCAGCACAGGTTGACAACCTTGTAAACTTATTAGATGGTTATTCTCAGAAAGGTGGCCATCACCTCAACGTAAACGTTCTGAACAGAGAAATGTTATTAGATGCCCAGAAGCATCCCGAGAACTATCCTCAGCTGACCATCCGTGTATCAGGATACGCTGTAAACTTCATTAAGTTGACACCGGAACAGCAGGCTGACGTTATTTCCCGTACTTTCCATGAGGCTATTTAATACAACAGTTCAGCCAAAGAAGATGTGAGGGCGAAAATCGTGCTTGCACGAATTTTCACCCTAATATCTTCTTTGAGGGAGCGCCCGCTTATGAGCAAAGGAAGTCGCGAAGCGACGGAGAGCACCAAAGGTGTGGCTTTGCGAATGGACGCGGCTGAACGTCACTGGCTGAACCGTTACATGTACACGATGATCAACACCCGAGAAGCTTGACTTCCCGGGTGTTTTAACCAAGAAAGGAATTACTATGCAGGGAAGAATTCATTCACTTGAAAGCTTTGGTACCGTAGACGGTCCCGGTACACGATTTGTGGTGTTTGTTCAAGGTTGCCCCATGCGTTGTGCCTATTGTCACAATCCGGACACCTGGGAGATGAACGCAGGCACTTTGATAGAACCGGCTTATATCATTGAACAATACGAAAGAAACAGCAGCTTCTACAACGGTGGCGGTATCACTGTAACCGGCGGCGAACCCTTGATGCAGCTGGATTTCCTCATTGATCTTTTCACTTTGGCCAAAGAAAAGAAGATTCACACCTGTATCGACACCTCCGGAATCGCTTTCAATCCTGACAATGCAGCGCAAATGGACAAGCTGGATCACCTGATGGAACTGACCGACCTTGTGATGCTGGATATCAAGCATATCAACTCCGAGAAGCATAAGGAGCTTACTGCTCAGCCCAATGAGCGTATTCTGCAATTTGCAGCATATCTCAACGAGAAGCAGGTTCCCATGTGGATCCGCCATGTAGTAGTACCGGGGATTACGGATGATGACCAATATCTTTACGAGTTGGGATACTTTATCGGACAGTTCAGTAATCTGAAAGCATTGGATGTGCTTCCCTACCATACTATGGGTGAGACCAAATATCAAAAGTTGGGCATTCCTTACAAACTAAAAGGGGTACCTGCCATGGATAAGGGAAAACTGGTAGAAAAGAAAGCGATTATCCTGGACGGCATCCGCAAGAGAAGGACTGAAAACCAAGAATAACTTTTTTTGTGATACCCCTTGTAATTAGCTCGTATTTATATTAAAATAGAAGTAACAATTGATTTTAAGGTCAATGATATGAAAATTAGGAGGATTAGTATTATGGCATATGTAATTGGTGACGCATGCGTAGCTTGTGGTGCTTGTGAAGCGCAGTGCCCTGTTGGCGCTATCAGCATGGGAGATGGCAAGTTTGAAATTGATCCCGATAAGTGCATCGACTGCGGTTCTTGTGCAGGTCAGTGCCCTGTTGGCGCTATCGAGCAGGCTTAATTAGCCTTTATATTGCAAAATAAAAAGTGCGCGAGTTTCATACCCAACGCACTTTTTTTCCTCCTTTTAATTAGTGTTTGCTAACTTTTGTTTCTTCTTTCTAACATGCGTAAGCCTCTTTTTTCGCTTTTTCTCTGGTTCCATGGGAAGCACTTTTGCTCTTTGTTCTTCGGTGCATGTTTCTTTCTCTTTAAACTCTTTTACCTCATTGACTTCTTTTACCTCCTTTATCTCTTTATCCCCCTGACGACCTGCCACCTCAGAAATCTCCTGAAGTTGCTTTCCTCTTTTCATTTTTTTTCGAAGAAGCTCGTCCAACTTCTGATAATGGGCCTCTTCCCTCTGTTCCCGTATTTTGTCACGTTCCTCCTCTCTTTCCTCTTGTGTCCGAAACTGGTAATCCAGCTCCTTCACCACACTTTCTTTGATTTCCCGGCACAATTCCTTGTTATTCTCCTGCAGTGTTTCCCTGATCAACTGCTGCAAAAGCCACTGTAATCTTTTTGCTTTCTCGTCTCGGCTTTCATCATCTGTTTGTTTGATCAAAGTATGATTCCTTTCAGCTTCCCTACTGCTGATAACCTGAATCGCCATGGTATCCCTTGCTCTCCTTTCTTGCCTAACCGCTTCTTCCATCGCTACTTCTGCCCGCGCTGTTTCCTCTATCTCCATATTTTCTTCTTTCGGTAACATCACATCCAGCTTGCCATCTTTTAAAATCATCTTAATCGCTTTCAATTGCAATCCTCCCTCCTTCATACTTTTGATTTGTTTAAAAAGCTCTACATCTCCCTCTGTATAATAGCGGTGGCCCAGTTCATTGCGCCTGATAGGAAGATGCAGCTCCTCCTCCCAATATCGCAGCACATGACTTTCCACCTGAACCTCTTTTGCAGCATCCGATATCATTAGATAACGTTCCATTTTACTCTCTCCCTTTGATCAATTTTTAAGAATAGTGACGTTCAGCCGCGCCCATTCGCAAAAACGCCCCTGCGGGGCTTTCCGCTGCTTCGCAGCTCCTTTTGCTCATTGATCGGGCGCTCCCTCAGAGGTGATACATGGACGAAAATTCGTGCAAGCACGATTTTCATTCAAATATCTCCTCTGGCTGAACTGTTGCAAGACAAAAAAGAACAAACCAATTTGGCTGTTCTCTTTTGTAAAATAATCTATTTACTTCTGTAGATTGGCGAACTTGGTGTACATCGGCAGCCACGCCAGCTCTATGGTACCAATAGGTCCGTTTCTCTGCTTGGCAATGATGATCTCCGCCACATCTTTCTTCTCTGTATCATGATTATAATAATCATCTCTGTAAATAAACATTACCACGTCTGCATCCTGCTCAATGGCTCCCGATTCACGCAAGTCAGACAACATAGGCCTGTGATCCGGTCTCTGCTCTACTGCACGGCTTAACTGGGACAAGGCAAGTACCGGCACGTTCAACTCTCTGGCCACCGCCTTCAAGGATCTGGAGATATCTGAAATCTCCTGCTGTCTGGAATCAGATCTCCCACTTCCTGACATCAACTGCAGGTAGTCGATGATAATCATGGACAAATTGTGCTCCAGCTTAAATTTACGACACTTACTTCTCAGCTCCGAGATACTGATACCCGGCGTATCATCAATGATCAGATTAGACCTGCCGATAACACCGGCACTTTCAATCAGCTTCTCCCATTCCTGGTCGTTCAGCTGACCGGTTCTCAAATGCTGGGCATCTACCCTAGACTCCAGTGAAAACATACGATTCACCAGCTGCTCCTTACTCATTTCCAGACTGAAGATAGCCACTGTTTTATTCTGCTTAAAAGCCACATGCTGGGCAATATTCAATACAAACGCTGTTTTACCCATAGAAGGTCTGGCCGCGATCAGTACCAGATCAGAAGGCTGCATGCCGGCGGTACGATAATCCAGATCAATGAATCCGGTAGGAATTCCTGTCACAGCACCCTTGTTGCGGGCAGCGGATTCAATCTTGTCCATGGCATTCATTACCACCTGACGGATTGGTACAAAGTCACCTGTATTTCGCTTCTGCACCAACTGAAAAATCCTCTTTTCCGTATCCTCCAGAATAAATTCCAGACTTTCTTTCCCGGCATAACAATTGTTAGCGATCTCTTCATTTAGCCTTATGAGCTTACGAAGGGTAGATTTCTCCGCCACGATATTAGCATAGTACTTGATATTCGCTGATGTAGGCACTGCCCGGATCAACTCGCCGATAAATTCCAGACTGCTGACTTCCGGTGGCACATCCTTCTCTCGCAGCCGGTTCTGCAGCGTCACCAGATCCACGGGACTTCCCTGATCATTCAGCTCTACCATGGTATCAAACACCACACCATATTGCTTGTTATAAAAATCTTCTCCATAAATCAATTCCGATGCGACCACAATAGCCTCCCGGTCCATGAGCATGGAGCCGATCACCGACTGCTCCGCCTCCAGACTGTGAGGCAGCACCCTCTTCAGAACTGCTTCTTCCATACTTTTATGCCTCTTCTACTTTTACTGTCAGCTTCGCTGTCACCTTAGGATGCAACTTAACTCCTACCTCATATGCACCAAAACTCTTTAAACTATCCTGCAATACGATCTTCTTCTTATCAATCTCGATATCATGCTGCTCTTTGCATGCAGCAGCAATTTCCTTGGAAGACACAGAGCCAAATGTTCTTCCACCCTCTCCGGCCTTGATCTTCACCACCACCTGCTTCGTTGCCAGTACCTGGGCCAGCTCCTGAGCCGCTTCTAACTGTGCTTGGGCCTTCTTGTCCTCATTAGCCTTCTGTAATCTTAAGTCATTCATATTCTTGGCATTAGCCTCTACACCAATCTTCTTGGGCAGGATATAATTTCTTGCGTACCCCTCACTGGCTTCAATAATATCACCTTTTTTGCCTAACTTTTTCTCATCCTGTAATAAAATGATCTTCACTGTTTTCTCCTCCTAAATTTCTCTATTCTCCAACATATGGTCAATGGTACGCTTCAGTACACCGATGGCCTCTGCCAATCCGGCGCCCTCCATCTGACATGCGGCGATGTTCATATGACCGCCGCCTCCCATGCGTTCCATTATAATCTGTACATTGATCTCATCAATAGATCTGGCACTGACATAAATCTTCCCTTGATAATCTGTTAGCACGAAGCTGGCTTTAATCCCCTTAATATTCAAAAGTTCATTGGCAGCCTGCGCACCAATTACTGTAGGGCTGGGCAAGTCATCTGCCGTACATACAGAGATTGCAAAACACTGCTTATAAATCTCCGCCTGACTGACTGCGTCTGCTCTGGCCTTATACTCCAAAGCATCCTCTCGAAACAGCTTACGCACTCTGGTCACGTCCGCACCGTTACGACGTAAGAATGCTGCTGCCTCAAAGGTCCTCACACCGGTTTTACTAAGGAAATTATTGGTATCGATCATGATGCCGGAATACATGCAGTCCGCCTCTTCCGTGCGCATTTTGATATTGTCATAAGTATACTGCAGAATCTCTGACACCATCTCACAAGTGGATGACGCATAAGGCTCCACGTAAGAGAGCGTGGCATTCTCTATAGTCTCTGTGCCTTGCCTGTGATGATCCAGCACCACAATAGACTTACAGAACCTAAGCAGATCCGGACATTCTGTGATGGATGGTTTATTCACATCCACCACTACCAGCACTGTATTACTGCCGGCCACTTCTATGGCCTGCTGACTGTTCAAGATCATATCCCCGTCATATTCCGGATGATTCTTAAACAGAGCCACCATAGGCTGTATGGATGTGGTCACATCGTTTAACACAATATGAGCCTTGCGTCCGAGAGCCTGCGCAATCCGATAAATACCCACTGCAGCACCAAAGCTGTCCACATCAGGCATCCGATGTCCCATTACGATCACACGATCCTTGGCGGTAATGATTTCCCGCAACGCATGAGCCTTTACACGGGCCTTTACCCTGGTATTCTTCTCCACTTGCTGACTCTTGCCACCGTAATAGGTGATACTTTCCGGCGTCTTAAGCACCGCTTGATCACCGCCACGTCCCAGTGCCAGGTCAATGGCATTGCGGGCAAATTCATAATTCTGGGCATAAGACAGCCCGTCCAGTCCAATACCAATACTCAAAGTAACCGCCATCTCATTTCCGATATTGACCGTCTTCACCTCTTCCAATAGATCAAACCGCGCCTCTCTAAGCTGGGCCAGGGCTTTCTTCCTGAGAATGATCAGATACTTGTCCTTCTCAAGCTTCTTACAGATACCATCCTGTGCGGATATGTACTTATTCACCTTACGATCGATCAATGCGATCAACAAAGATCTACGTACCTCTTCCACACTTGCCAACGCTTCCTCATAATTATCCAGATAGATCATCCCCACTGCAAGACTCTGGTCATCCACCTCCTGCAGCGCAATATGCAGCGCAGTCTCATCAAACAGATACACCGCAATCAGAAAGCCATTATAATCACCGGCATCTATCATATCACTGTGCTCTGCCATATCCCTAAGTGGAATCTTCTTAAACTTAGCCACGTACTCATTGCCTTCATATTCCAACTCATACTGGGCCTCATCCAGCCCCGAATCGTCCGGAAGCCTGTCTCTCGTAATGGTAGGGAAAAGACCGGTAATGGACTTATGATAACCCTTTGGATGATGTATCACATTCTCAAATGCCACATTCGACCAAATCACCTTACCGGTATCATCCAAAAGCGCATAAGGGATGTCCAACTCTCTTAACAGCTTGCGCTGAATCTGCCCATACTCCGTGGCAAAACTCACAAGCTCATTGATGATCAAAGGCTTGTTATAAAAGTACAGCGACAAAGTAATGGCAAAATAAAAAATCACAAAACAGGTCAACAATATCCCTGCACGATAATCTATCAGGTATAGGGCTGCGTTTACCAGACACAGAAGTAAACCGAGATAGATACTGAATTTTATGAAGGTTCTGATCCTTCCTTTTAGTTTGATTCGCTTTTTCATGAAATACGCCTCTCTGGGTAAAAATACAACGAAATGCTCTTACAGACTATTATACCAAAGAATTACAGATAATGCCACAGTTTAATTTGTCGAAATGAGAAAACATATGTAAATTATTCATGAACATAAAGGCTATTAAATAAAAAGACCAACTATCCTTTCGAATAATTGGTCAGAAATCCCTTGATTTTACTTAGGTTTAATCACAAGTATAAGGCATCAGCGCCACGTGACGTGCTCTCTTGATAGCAACGGTCAGTGCTCTCTGGTGCTTTGCACAGTTACCGGTGATTCTGCGAGGAAGGATCTTTCCTCTCTCGGACACGTATCTCTTCAGCTTGTTGGTGTCCTTGTAATCAATTACGTTATCTTTACCACAGAATACGCATACTTTCTTTCTTCTGCGAATTCCGCCTTTTCTTCTCATTGGAGAATCGGTTTTGTCTGCCTTATTAAAAGCCATGTCAGTGCCTCCTGTTCTCAAAATCATTACACTTAGTTAAACGGTAATTCTTCATCGATACCATCGGGGATGTTCATGAAGCCGTCTCCGGCACCACCGGGAGCTGGTCTGTTGTAGCCGCCGTAATTGTTATTACCGCCGGCAAAACCGCCGTTACCGCCAAATCCACCGTTATTACCATAATTACCACCGCCAAAATTACCTTCAGCGCCGCCGGAAGCATTCTTGCTCTCGGCAAACTCGATCTCATCGACCATGATGCGGACACTGTAAACCATCTGTCCGTCCTTGTTGGTATAATTGTCATTCTGGATGCGGCCACAGACTACGATCTTGGTTCCTTTGTGAAGAAATCTCTCCACGAACTCAGCCTGCTTGCCAAATGCGGTACAATTGAAGAAATCTGCGTCGGGCTCGCCCTCACGCTTGAATCTTCTGTCAACAGCTATGGAGAATCTGGCGATGGCCATCTGATTGCCATTCTGCGCATATCTCACCTCAGGATCCCTGGTTAAACGTCCCATAAGAATTACTTTGTTCATATCGTTACTCGCTTTCTTTATGCCTCGTTCTGTCTAACGCATAAATATCTAACAACGTTGTCCATGATGCGTACGCGGCTCTCGATCTCAGCGGGAGCAGTGCTCTCAGCATCGAATCTGATGAAGTAGTAGAAAGCTTCTTTCATGTGCTGAACTTCGTAAGCAAGTCTCTTCTTACCCCATTCATCTACTTCGGTGATGGTACCGCCAAATCTCTCGATCAGAGCTTTGCACTTGTCGATCACTGCAGCTCTCTCATCGTCTTCGACCTTTGCGCTAACAACAACGGCTAATTCATACTTATTCATGCTTTGTTACCTCCTTTTGGTCTCTGGCCCCCGCCTTACCGGGAGCAAGGATTTAATATATCACGATTAAATATGATACCATGAATTGCCTTATTTTTCAAGCTTTTTCTTTAATTTCTTTAATATTTTTTTCCAAAAGCCTTCTGGCGATCATAATCTGATGCCCGCAGCCCAGACATTTCAGCCGAAAGTCCGCTCCTACCCGCAAAACCTCCCATTCCCTGCTGCCACAGGGGTGGGGCTTTTTTAATTGTAATACGTCTCCGATCTGTATCTCCATCATTTCTCTCCTCATGTCTTTATTTTTTGCCGCCCTCGTCAAACGTTCCCCAAGACTCAAACAGCCCGTAATATTTACAAATTCCCTACTAGCAAATCTTTAATCACTCCCAAAAATTCTCTTAACATATTATTAGGAACCATAAACGGATAAGAGTCCGCTGCCAATCCGCTTACGTTCTCATACCCCATCTTCTTTGCAATGCCCATCGCCCGGAATACGTGAAAGTTGTTCGTGACCAGCACCACATTATCCTTATCCTTATCCAGCAGCTCACTGCTGTAGTGCAGATTCTCCCAAGTATTCCCCGACTTCTCTTCCAGAAGAATCCTCTCCGGCGCAATGCCCCTCTGCGTCAGATACTCATACATTCCCCTGGCCTCAGTCACAGGCTCATTCACTCCTTGTCCACCGGACACGATCACTATGGTCTCCGGGTTCTCCACCAGGTACGTAATGGCCGTATCCAGACGCCTGCGAAGTACATCACTGGGTCCATGGTTCTTCATCTGAGCTCCCAGAATCAGACAATAATCAGCGCCATCCGATGCCTTTGCCCCAAATTGTGTCAGGATCAAGCCCTCGATCAGTAGAAATATCAAGATGCCTGCTCCCGCCAATACCAGTAACGTAGTTCGAAACCATACCGGCATCCCGTCTATCCACTCCTTATGAGACACGATCCAACCAAGACCCATAAATGCCACACCCATTACACCCCAGATCAGAAAAAATCTGGTGCCATAGCCCATGAACAATCCGATGCCCATACAATAGAGAACACAGAGGATTCCCAATACGAAAAGTATAACTGCCATTTTGGTTTTTGCTAAAGGGATCAATTGACCTTTTCTCTCTTTCCTCATATGTAAACCACATCCATTCATATACCTGGTTAGTACAATCCTATTTCACTTTATTACTATACCAGAAGAAAGCGTTCTTCACAATAAAAAAACCATTAAGTTTTCTTAAGTTTTTCTTAGAATTTCATTCTCTAACATTGCCAGAACATTTCCCCAAATTTTTTCATATAATTTCCATACTTATCAGCTTTAACCACTTGTTAAATATGTTGAAAAATGGTAGAATAGTATTAATTAAAGTATGCACTATTTCTTGAAAGTTTTACTAATTGTTGCTTCTTTTTCAGAAATATGCATAATTTCACCAAATTATAATTAATTATAACATATAAGGAGACTTTTTATGGCAAAAGAAATGATTGCAATGATTCTTGCCGGCGGACAAGGCTCACGCTTGTATGCCCTGACCCAGAAGCTGGCAAAACCTGCAGTTCCTTTTGGCGGAAAGTATCGTATCATCGACTTCCCCTTATCGAACTGCGTAAACTCCGGAATTGACACGGTAGGTATCCTCACCCAGTATCAGCCACTGGTATTAAATGAGTATATCGGCCATGGACAACCCTGGGATCTGGACCGTTTATACGGTGGTGTGCATATTCTTCCGCCTTATCAGCAGGCATCAGGCTCTGACTGGTATAAGGGAACTGCCAATGCTATTTACCAAAACCTTTCTTTTATTGAAAGATATGATCCCCAGTATGTGATCATTCTCTCCGGAGACCAGATCTGCAAGCAGGATTATAATGATTTCCTGAAATTCCACAAGGAAAAAGGGGCAGAGTTCAGTGTGGCTGTTATGGAAGTGCCCTGGGAAGATGCATCCCGTTTTGGTCTGATGGTGGCTGATCAGGATGCACGAATCACAGAATTCCAGGAGAAACCTAAAAATCCCAAGTCGAACCTGGCTTCCATGGGTATCTATATTTTCAATACAGATGTGCTTAAGAAATATTTGATCGAAGATGAGGCAGATCCCGATTCTCAGAATGACTTTGGCAATAATATCATTCCTAACTTGTTGAAGGACGGACGCAAGATGTACGCTTACCGTTTCAATGGTTACTGGAAGGATGTGGGTACCATTGCATCTCTGTGGGAAGCCAATATGGAAGTGATGGATCCGGAGCACAGCGGTATCGACTTGTTTGACGAGAACTGGAAGATTTACAGCCGTAACAGCGGCAAGACCGGCCACAAGGTGGGTAAAAATGCCTTTGTGGAGAATTCCATGATCACCGACGGCTGCCGTATTGATGGAAGCGTAAAGCATTCTATCCTCTTTGCCGGTGTCCGCGTGGAAGAAGGCGCTCAGGTAGAGGATGCCGTTGTTATGGGCAATTCGGTGATCAAAGCCGGTGCCAAAGTAACACATTGTATCGTAGGTGAACATGCCTACATCGGTGAGAATGCCGTAGTAGGTGCCATGCCTACTGGCGATGTGAAAGGCGTGGCTACCGTAGGTCCCGGTGTGTCCATTGGTGCAGGTGCCAAGATTGGCCCCAATGCCATGGTCAATCATAATGTAAAGGATGGTGAAGAACAATGGTAAAATCAAATACAGATGCACTGGGTATTATTTTCCCCAACAGTTATGACAATCAGGTTCCTGAACTGGTCATCGAACGTCTGATGGCTTCCATTCCTATTGCAAGCCGTTATCGTATGATTGACTTTTTATTGTCCAGTATGGTAAACTGTGGCATTGACAATGTGTCCGTGATCGTTCGTAAGAATTACCGTTCCCTGATGCGGCATCTGGGCTCGGGCCGTACCTGGGACTTGAGCCGCAAACATGGGGGCTTAAATATCGTTCCTCCCTACGCCGAGAAATCAATTAAGATGTACAACGGTCGTATAGAGGCTCTAGCCAGCATACTGGAGTTCTTAAAGAGTCAGAAGGAGAAATATGTGTTTATCTCCGATGCTAATATCGCAGCCAACTTTGATTTTAAGGATATGCTTAAAACCCATGAAACATCCGGCGCAGATGTGACCATAGCATACAAAAGAGAAGAAATTCCCTATGGATTTATGAATCTGCAGCCCACTGCTTCCACAGACCTTTATTATACTTTAAGCATGGAAGATGGCCGTGTGAAGGAGATTCAGATCAACCCCAAAGAGTATGGTCCCCAGAATTTCTCCATGAATATCTACCTGATCGAGAGAGACCTTCTGATCCAGAAGATAAACGATGCCTATGTACGTGGCCACATGTATTTCGAGCGCGATATCCTGGCACCTCAGTTGGATACGTTGAAAGTGTATGGCTATGAATTCAAGGGCTACAGTGTGCGCATCAGCGATATTAAAAATTACTTTGATGAAAACATGAAGCTTTTGGAGGATGAAAATCTGGACGCACTGTTTGGCCGTTCCCCTATCTATACCAAGGTGCGTGACGACAATCCCACCAGATATATCGGTTGCGCCAAAGTAAAGAATGCCATGGTGGCGGACGGTTGTGTCATTGAAGGCGAAGTAGAAAACAGCATCCTGTTCCGTGGTGTAAAAGTAGGTAAGGGTGCTAAAGTTAAAAATTGCATCCTGATGCAGGATACTGTAATCGAGGGCAATGCAGAAGTAGAATATCTGATCACCGATAAAGAAGTGACCATTACACAGGGCAAGACCATTACCGGTTCCGATACCTTCCCTGTATTTATCGCACCATATAGAACCGTATAAACCTAAAACGGCTCTGTTATTTATAGAACGCTTTCAGGGCTATTCCCTGAAGGCGTTCTCGATTATAAAACAAATCGGAGGTACCATATGAATCAATTCACAACATCATATACAGAAGCTTTAGAGGCTTTTAAGAACATGGTAGCAGAAAGCGATAACATCGTTTTCTTCGGTGGTGCCGGCGTCTCCACTGAAAGTGGTATCCCGGATTTTCGAAGTGTGGACGGGCTTTATAACCAGCAGTATGATTATCCGCCGGAGACTATTTTAAGCCACAGCTTTTACAGGCGTAATCCACAGGATTTTTATCGTTTTTATCGCAATAAGATGTTATTCTTAGATGCGGTGCCCAATGCCGCACACAAAAAACTTGCCGAACTGGAACAGCAAGGCAAGCTGAAAGCTGTGATCACACAGAATATTGACGGTCTGCATCAACAGGCAGGCAGCCAGAATGTGTTGGAGCTGCACGGCAGTGTACATCGGAATTATTGCACTCGGTGCGGTAAGTTTCACAGCGCGGAATTTGTTAAGAATTGTACAGATGTTCCTTGCTGTGACTGCGGCGGCATTGTAAAGCCGGATGTAGTTCTTTATGAAGAAGGTCTTGATCAGGACACCATTGAAAAAAGCGTGATGGCCATTCACAAAGCTGATTTGCTTATTGTGGCAGGCACCAGCCTTACAGTTTATCCGAAGT
>JAZQGM010000123.1:0-11508 GCA_045540075.1 Acetatifactor sp.
AAAAGAAAAATTATAAAGAAAAAATTAAAAAAGTTTGTGAAACAGGGAAAAGAATAAACTCGTTGCAAGGATATTTGTGTACAAGAATGATTGACAACGAAGGATATAGCAATAGTGAAATGGTACATAGACTTGTTGCACAAGCATTCATCCCAAATCCGAAAAATCTTCCAACTGTTAATCATATCAATGGCGATAAGCATGATAATAGGGTTGAAAATTTAGAGTGGTGCAGTTATTCACAAAACAATCAACACGCATATGCTACTGGTTTAAAACGTGATAATTGTATTATATTGTGTATAGACGAAAATAACCATATAAAAGACATATGTTACTCAATGGAGTTTGCAGCATTAAAAAATAATTTGGGTATTAAAATATTATATAATTGTGTAGAAAATGGAGTAAATGATTACTACGGTAATAGATGGATTAAATTTGAACCAAATAAATTTACAATCACAGATGATGACGATGCAAAAGGAGTAAGGAATGGTGGATTTGGAAGTACAGGAAATTAAGTAACATACAATAATTATAAAAAGGATGGAATTTCAAATTCTGTCCTTTTAGTAAAATCAAAGGAGGACGTGTCATAGAAAATTACGAGCTAAACGAACTATTGAAAAATGCTTTAGATAATGGTATAATTAACATATCAGACGTGCAAGAACAATTGCATATGAGTAGAATAAAAGAAGTACTGAAAATGCACAAGTATAAAATTTGGCAAGGAAATAATGGTTTATGGTATACTTACTTGCCAGATGTAACGAAGCAAAATGAAAGAAGGTTGATAAAAAAGAAAACTGAAGATAAAATTCATTTATCGCTACTAGAATTTTATGATAACGAAGAAAAGAAAAATATCACCACATTTAAAGATTGCTTTTTGTCATATAAAGAATTAAAGTCAGAAATTGTCTCAAACAATACTATATCGAAGTATGACAGCGATTACAAGAGATATTTTGAAAATACTTGGTTGGAAAATTGCGATATCAAAAAGGTAATAGGGGACAAACTAGAAATATTCATTATCAAACAGATTAAAGATTTATCACTCAATCAAAAAGCCGCAAAGGCAATGATTGGTTATATCAAAAGTGTTTTCATACATGCAAGGGTTAATGGTATTATTTCTGAAAATCCATGTGATTTTCTAAAGAGTAGTTCTAACTATTTTCGCTATTGTAGTATTAAATTGGTAAAGAATGAGGATAGAATTGCAAACAGTGAAGAAATTGCTACTGTAATGGAACAAATTAAGAAAGACCATATTTATAAGCCCAATTACATTCCATCTTATGCTGTTGAATTATCTATTTTGACTGGAATGAGGGTTGGTGAAATAGCAGCGTTGTCATGGAAATCTATTCAAGACAATATGATTGTTGTCGATAAAGAGGAGATATATGACAGAGAAAACAACAACTATTATATTGCTGATTATACAAAGAATAGAAGACCAAGACTAATTCCAATAACCAAAGAGATAAAAAGTCTATTGCTCAAAATTGAGGAAGTTGAAAAACTGTTTAATTATTATGGGGAATATATTTTTATGAATGAGCATGGCAAAATCAACAAAAGAACAATTAGTGATTGTGCTAGAAACAAATCATATCAATCAGGTCTTAACAAAAGTAAAAGTATTCACTGTTATAGAAGGACTATTAATTCTACTATTAAGTGTAATGGTGTGTCAACTACAGTAGCTTCAGCGTTACTTGGTAATACAGAAGAGGTCAATAACAATCATTACACATACGATGTCACAGATATGGAATATAAAAGAAATATCTTAGAAAAAGCAAACCAAACAATGCTTGCGGAATGTAAATGATTAAAAAGGTAATCAAAAAATCTAATGAAAATCAGTGGGTAAGCATGATTTTGGTTAAAAAGGTAATCAAAAACGACAAAAGGTAATCAAAACAAAAAAGATATAAAATACTTTCAAATATTGATTATATATGGTTTTTTGCAACAAAATAAAAAAGATTGTTGCGGGTTCAAGTCCCGCTGCCGGCATGGAACTCTTGAATTTCAAGAGTTCCTTTTTTTCTGCAATACCGGAAGATGCTATGGCAGACAGACATCTCCGGTAGTGCGAACATGTGTGGTATCATATTCCGTGACACCTGCCTTAATACCGCAGTAAATCATGTCCATGATGGTATGAGGTTATCAGTTGGTCCAGAGAATATACCATGTCAGGAGCGATTTGTCCTTTTTGAAGATGTTTTTGGCACGAAAGAGCATATCGTTTTTGGATTTCAGTAAAATAAACTTCTCCAGCTCTTCCGGAACAGCCTACATGATTGCTTCTTCCAACAGTGGATAACTTTCATAGATGGTGTTGGCCTCCTAAAAGCTGTCAATGATCAGATTAATGGTCTCATTTCGCACTTGGGTTTCCAGTGAAGTACTCTTCTTTTATCATACGCGAACCATACCGCCCACGATCACATTTTTTATTTGAATATCCTCATCAAAGATGACAATATCGGCATCATATCCACTCTGTAGTTTGCCTTTTGCGGTAAGTCCCATAATCCTTGCCGGTGTCTCAGTGATCATCCGGACAGCAGAAAGTAATGTGATACCGGCTTTTTTTACACAGGTTCTCACCAGTACGTCAGCAGTAGCGATGCTTCCAGCAAAGGCACTTCTGTCAGCCAGTTTGGCCACACCGTCTTCGATGATGTAGGGCATGCGTTCAGTGCCGGAGGTGACAGCATCGCAGTCAGTTCTGCCGCCGTAGCGAATAGCGTCGGTGGTAAGCATCATATGTTCCGGGCCCTTGATTTTATAAATCATTTGTAAAAGTTTAGGTGGCAGATGGCAGCCGTCAGCGATGGTCTCTACGTTCAGATTGTCATACAGCCAGGCAGATTCGATGACGCCTAAGTGACGGAAACCACCTTTTCTGACAATGGTGGAGGTGCAAGAGTACAGATGTGTGATCAGGCTAAGACCGTGATCTTGCGCTTCTTCCATATGGTGGATTTCTGCATCTGTGTGTCCGGCAGAACCTACAATTTGATGCTTTTTTAAGAAGTCCTGGAAATCAGTGGCACCTTCTGTCTCAGGGGCATAGCTCCAGCGTTTGATGATGTTGCCAAATTGCACTACAAGACTTTTATATTCTGCAGGATCTGGATTACGGATATAGGAGGTGTCCTGAGCACCGGACTGTTTGGGAGAGAAGTAGGGGCCTTCTAAGTGAACGCCGTATATATTAGGAATGACGTTTTGCTTAATATTTTGCTTTTGGCGAAAATTTTGGATTGCTTCCAAGCCCTTAACTGTAGTATAATAGTCAAAGGCGGACAGTGTAGGATATATCGTGGTGGTGCCGTGTCTGCCATGAATATTGGCAGCATGGAGAATCGCATCCTCCGTGGCATCGATAAATTCGTATCCGTCTCCTCCGTGTACATGAGTATCGATAAAGCCCGCACTTACATAACTTCCGGCTGCATCCAGTTCGCAGTCGTAAGGAAGTTCTTCTGAAGTAATATGTGTGATTTTGCTATTTTCAAAATATAGGTATTGGTTTGCGGTTATCCCATGGGAGAGGATCAGCCTGCCATTTTTGATTCTAGTGATCATGCTTTTTACCTGCCTGTTTTTTCTTGTTTGTGCAGATGCAAAGTCAGATATCCTGTTATGAGGGATATATTTTACTTGGCTTAAATCATGCTGCATAATATAAACATAACACAGAAAATTTTGAAATGCAAGGTTCCTTGGCCGTACTAAGAGGATGGATAGAGCAACAACAAAGAAAACGCAAACTTTTGCAAGAATCCAGAAAAATATTTGCTGATGTTTGGAACTGAAGTTTTACCCGTTGACTCCTTTTTCGGACTAAAATATAATCTTTTATGACAGATTATGAATGAAAACAGTTGCCGCGGCAACCGAAGGAGTCAGGAGGAAAAAAGATGCTTTTAAAACAGGGAAAACAGGATTTGTTAGAGTATTATGTATTTGATACCAGAGAAAATGCGGGACGGAAGGCAGGGAATGATATTGCTGATGCAATTGTGTCTGCGTTGAAAGAGAAGGAAGAGCTGAATATGATTTTTGCGGCAGCACCTTCTCAGAATGAGACTCTTGCAGCACTTCTTGCAAGAAAAGACGTTCCTTGGGAGCGTATTAATGCTTTTCACATGGATGAGTATATCGGGCTTTCTAAGGAGGCTCCCCAGAGATTTGGTAATTTCTTAAAGGAGGTTATTTTTGGTAAGGTGAATTTTAAGTCAGTGAATTACATTGATGGAGGCGCTGAGGATATTGAAGCAGAGTGTGCCCGTTATACCAGGCTGTTACAAGAGCATCCGGTAGATATCGTGTGTCTGGGAATCGGTGAAAATGGACACATTGCTTTTAATGATCCGGGCGTGGCTGATTTTCAGGATCAGGCACTGATCAAGGTGGCTTGTCTGGATGAAGTGTGCAGAAATCAGCAGGTCAATGACGGCTGTTTTGCCACCCTTTCTGATGTACCTACTCATGCACTCACATTGACCATACCTGCTCTTGTAAGCGCGAAGAAGATGTTCTGTACCGTTCCGGCCGCTACCAAGAGATGGGCGGTAAAAGAAACCATTCAGGGCCAGATCAGTGAAGATTGCCCTGCCACAATTATGAGAAAGCATGATAGTGCTATCTTGTACTGCGACAGCTTAAGTGGTGCGGACCTTAAGTAGGAGAAAAATATGAATGAAACCTTATCCTTGTACCGAGAGCGGGAAGAGGCAGTGATCGTATTTCACAATAAGAATATTTTGCCCCATGTAAATATGCCTCATTTGCACAGCCAATACGAGTTTTATTACAATATTGACGGTGCAAAGGGATTGTTTGCTGATAAGAAATTTTATGAATGTACAGGCAGGGACTTGTTTTTGATTCCAAGACTGTGTGTTCATAAAGTAATGGTGGCTCCCAATGTGAATTACGAGCGTTGCATTATCAATATCGATTCCAAAGTAATCGATGCCATCAACGCAGCGCCAAATCTGCACAGGCCCCTGACCTGGCTGGAAGGCGTAGGGCAGCCCGGCCCAAGGAAAGTTACTTTGACAGAGAGACAACATCAGAATTTCCTTGCACTGATCGCTCAGTACCATGCGGCCGGTGATTATGAATTGGAACGCTATGCAAGGCTTATTGAGCTTCTGGCATTTCTTGGAGAACGTTTTGGCATCGGCAAGGAATGTGAAGGACGCAGTAAGAAGCCCGAGTCCATACCCGAGCAGGCGCTCCTGGTGGTGGAAGAGAATTTCCGGGATATCAAGATATCAGAGATTTCGGAGAAATTGTATGTCAATTGTAGTTATCTGAGTGTGATCTTCAAGGAAGAGTATGGAATCACATTAGAGCAGTATTTGATCATCCGAAAGATTGCCGAGGCCAAAAAGTACCTGTATATGGGAGTGCCTGTGAATGAAGTGTGTAAGCTTTGCGGCTTTCATAATGATTCTAATTTTAGCAGGACATTTAAAAAGTATGAGGGATGTTCGCCCAGGAATCTGGAGAAGTTGACCTCACCGTTATGAAAAGTTTAAAAGGGATGCTGCGTTTGGTGCGGCAGAATGGAGCGTGTCATGAAGAGATTTAAATTAGGCGTCATGTTGGAATCTTTTAAGCTTCCCTGGAAAGAGGCAATTGTCTGTGCGGCTTCTGTGGGAGCTGACGGTGTGCAGATCAGAGCCACAGACGGTGAGTTTGCACCTTGGGCGATGACCAAAGACAGAAGAGTGGAGCTACTTTCTGTGCTTTCTGCAAATGGTCTGGAGATTTCTGCACTTTGTGGAGACTTGGGCAGAGGATTCGGCAATAAAGATTTGAACCTACAGCTGATTGAGCAATCCAAGCGGATCATCGATCTTGCGAAGATGTTGGGAACAGATATTGTGACTACCCATATCGGCGTGGTGCCGTCTGATAAGAACCATGAGCGTTACAAGATCATGCAGGAAGCTTGTTTTGAACTGGCCAGGTATGCAGACAGCTGTCAGGCACATTTTGCAGTGGAGACCGGCCCGGAGACTTCCCTTACGCTGAAGGGCTTCTTGGATGAATTGGGTTCTACAGGAGTGGCGGTAAATCTGGATCCGGCCAATCTGGTAATGGTGACCGGTGATGACCCGGTGAAGGCGGTTTTAAACCTGGAAAAGTATATTGTACATACCCATGCGAAAGATGGCAGGAAGCTGCTTGACCGGGATCCAGAGATCATCTATGGGGTATCAGAGAGCGAGATGCTTCAGGATACTGCCTTTATTGAGTTGCCACTGGGCGAAGGAGATGTGCCTTTTAAAGAGTATTTGGTGGCACTGACTGATATCGGTTACCATGGATATCTGACTATCGAGAGAGAAGTTGGTGTAACGCCGAACGATGATATCATTCTGGCGGCAGATTACTTAAAGAAACTGATTTAAATACTTTGGAGCAATCTGGGAACGATTGAAATTGCCGGATGAGTCCTGAAAAGGAAGAAAATAAGGAGTGTGAACTGCTTTTGAGCAGTGTTACACTCCTTTTGTAATGAATCTTTGGGCTGATACATTACAGCAAGGTACGAAACGGATTTTTTAGCGCTACATCTTCTAATATCTTAAGCCGGTATTTCTCGGCCAGTTCCCTGGCTTTCACAAGTGTCTCCGGGTGATAAAAGGCATCAACATGATGAGCGTCCAGTCCTAAAATAACGTCGCATTGTTCTTCGCCGGCGATTTTCCAGAAAGCTTCTGTGGGATATCGTCTGTCTTCCCGAATCCCAAGTAAGTTAATTTCAAGAGGTAGGCCTATAGCCTTGGCATGTTGACAGAGTCTGCGCATCTGCTGGTCATAAATTTGCGGACTCCCGATGAAACTGATGAGATCCGGATGGGCCAGATAGGTAAAGCACCCGGTGTCCATGCCCTCTATCAGCTGGCTGCAATAGCGCTCTAGTCGTTTGGCATCATCGGTGAATGTGCTGTAGCAGAAGGGTTCTGCCAGTTCTCCATTGCCAAGATTGTGCTGGGCAAGGAGGATATATTCGATTGGATAATTGCTAAGCTCCTTAAGCAATGCCTGAAAAAAATGGGGATAATATTCCACTTCCAGGCCCAGAAGAATCTCAATATCATTCCGGTATTCTTCGCGAAGCCGCAGTACTGTAGAAACATAGTGATTCAGTTCTGCCATGGCCATACGATGTCCTGTAGCATAGTCTTCATTTGGGAAAGGGTAGGGCGTGTGGTCGGAAAAACCAAGTACTTTCAGACCACTTTCAATTGCTGCTTCTACATATTCTTTTTCCGTGCCGCTGGCATGGTGACAACGGGTGGTGTGTGTATGATAATTCACTTTCATGATAATAAGCCCTTTCTAAAAAACATTGGTTTTTAGCACAAACATACTATAGCACAAAAGTCAGGGAGTGACAAGCAAGTGTTAACACCCCCAACCACAACATGTCTGAGCACGTAGCGCAAGTTTGGTGGTTGAGGGTGTTGCCTTTAACTTCTATTTAACCTGTTCTAACTTCTAAGTAACTCTTAGTGTTTTACAACTGCAATCACGCGCCATTTCGTCCCTCCCCCGTAGCATCACGCCATAATCCCGGAAGACGCTCCACAGTCTGTACAGTTGAACGGAGCCCTTAGCGGTTTTTGTACATCTTCTCGTAGTAATCCTGGTATTCGCCGGAGATAATGGTTTCCCACCATTCTTTGTTGTCCAGGTACCACTGTATGGTCTTCTTGATGCCATCTGCGAACATGGTCTCAGGCAGCCAACCCAGTTCGTCGTGGATCTTGGTGGGGTCGATGGCATAGCGCATATCATGCCCTTTACGGTCGGTTACATAGGTGATCAGACTTTCCGACTTACCCAGTTCTTTGCAGATGATCTTAACAATATCAATATTCTTCATTTCGTTGTGCCCACCGATATTGTATACTTCACCCACGCGACCTTTGTGGATGATCAGGTCAATGGCCTTGCAGTGATCCTCCACATACAACCAGTCACGCACGTTTTCACCCTTGCCATAAACAGGCAGCGGCTTATCATTCAAGGCATTGGCGATCATCAGCGGAATCAGCTTCTCAGGGAAGTGATAAGGTCCGTAGTTATTGGAGCAGCGGCTGATGGTCACAGGCAGGCCGTAGGTTCTGTGGTATGCCAGCACCAGAAGGTCAGCACCTGCTTTGGAGGAGCTGTAAGGGCTGCTGGTATGGATAGGAGTCTCTTCGGTGAAGAACAGGTCAGGTCTGTCCAGAGGCAGGTCGCCGTATACTTCATCGGTAGATACCTGATGATAACGGGTGATGCCGTATTTGCGGCAGGCATCCATAAGAACAGCAGTACCTTTGATATTGGTATCTAAGAACACTTCAGGGTTCTCGATAGAACGGTCCACGTGACTTTCTGCTGCGAAATTGACTACCATGTCCGGATGTTCTTCTTCGAAGAGCTTGTAAACAGCTTCTCTGTCCGTGATACTTATCTTTACAAAACGGAAATTAGGATTGTCCATGACAGGCGCGAGAGTGGACAGATTACCTGCGTAGGTCAGGCAGTCCAGACACACGATGCGATAGTCAGGGTATTTGTTTAACATGTGAAAAATAAAGTTACTTCCAATAAATCCGGCACCGCCGGTTACGATGATTGTCATTATAATTTCTCCTTCTTTATTGTGGTACAAATTTAATGCAGTTAGTATAATCCATCCTGATACTTACCATCCAGAACATCTTTCAGATACTGACCATACTGATTTTTCTTAAGCAACTCGTACACCTTCAGCACATCTTCTTTGCTGATCCAACCGTTCAAGTAAGCAATTTCCTCCAGGCAGGCAATTTTGCGATGCTGGTGAGTCTCAACAGTCTTGACAAAATTGGTAGCATCCACCAGACTTTCATGAGTTCCGGTATCCAGCCATGTAAATCCCTGACCCAGAAGTTCTACGTTCAGATTGCCGTTTTCCAGGTAAATGCGGTTCAAATCTGTGATTTCCAGTTCTCCTCTGGCACTGGGCTTTAAGCCTTTGGCATATTCTACCACTTTGTTATCATAGAAATAAAGACCGGTCACGCAGTAGTTGCTCTTAGGCTTGGCAGGCTTTTCTTCGATAGAGATTGCTTTGCCTTCTGCGTTGAATTCTACGATACCAAATCTCTCGGGATCATCTACATAGTAGCCGAATACGGTAGCGCCCTTGCCAGTTTCTGCATTTTCTACAGCAATTTTTAAACGTTTCTTCAGACCATGTCCGGCAAAGATATTGTCTCCCAACACCATAGCCACAGTGTCATCGCCGATAAATTCTTCGCCGATCAGGAAAGCCTGTGCCAGTCCGTCGGGGCTGGGCTGTACTGCATAGGAAAGCTTTACGCCGAACTGATGACCATCACCAAGAAGCTCTTTAAATCTGGGAGTGTCCTGGGGAGTGGAGATGATCAGGATGTCTCTGATCCCTGCGTTCATCAGCACAGACATAGGGTAGTAGATCATAGGTTTGTCATAAATGGGTAACAGCTGTTTCGAGGTTACCATAGTAAGAGGGTAAAGACGGGTTCCGGACCCGCCGGCCAAAATAATACCTTTCATGAATTTTCTCCTTTATCAAATACATTTTTTATTAAAATCTTAGTTACATATAGTATAAAAGGTGACCTAACGTCATCTTCAAGTACTTTTTTTGTATTTTTTAAACTTTGTCTATTTTTTACAAAGAAAGATACCGGCATCCTTGGTAATATAGAAGTTATTGTGGATTTTTTCTTCCACAAAAGTGCGAAAGTCCTTGTATCGATCCAGTAAAATCTGATTCTGATTGCCATGACAGGAAAGAATGTATTCAATCAAAGGTTCTGCATGATTGATGATAATCCCATCTTCATAACGTAAACAGGAAGTTTTCTTGAAATGAGGCTCCAGTAATGCTTCCCCGTTTTCTAACCCAAATCTCTCGTAAAGGTTCTCGGCAGCCAGAACAATGCGGTTATCGAAAGCCTGCACCAGATCAGTGATTTCTTTCATATGCTTCCGACCATAAGTGCTGCTTAAGAACGTGC
The DNA here is from genome assembly GCA_045540075.1 of Acetatifactor sp. Taxonomy (GTDB): domain Bacteria; phylum Bacillota; class Clostridia; order Lachnospirales; family Lachnospiraceae; genus Acetatifactor. The sequence goes on from JAZQGM010000123.1 coordinate 10,098, forward strand.
CGGATGGTTTCATGACTCTGGCAATTTCTCTACAGGCAAGATCCAGATCGTCACAATAAAAAAGCACATGCCCTGCGATTACCAGATCAAAAGAATCATCTGCAAAGGGCAGCTCATGGCAGTCGATCACCTGGAATGTAAATCGTGGATCTTCACTACCAATATTTCTTCTGGCATCTCGCAACATCCCTTCTGAGATATCTGACAAAAGCACAGACACATTGTTCGGAAGCTTTGACAGATTCTCAGTCCACAGCGCCCCGTTACCACAGCCTATCTCCAGAATCTTCATGCCTTCCACAATATGGCACTGCTCATAAATCCAGGGAAACCACCCCTGTTTATTTCGGGAGAAATCCCTGTGCAGCCGTATCCTGGCAGAGATATTCGTGGCATTCTGATACTGATCCTTCAGACTCTTCTCCATTCCCGTCAAATGAATCAGATCAAGCATCCTGCTCCAGTCAAGCTGCCTGTCCTTCTCAATGGCATTCACGGTACTGTCAATGGCCTCAGCCACTAACTCCAACTGTTCCATACGATCCTGCACCAGCTTCTTTTGCATCTTCAAAGAACTGACCATAAAATGATAATCACTGTCCCCAATAGTCATTTCCCTGATATCATCCAACGAAAAGCCCAGATACTTAAGCAACAGTATCTGCTGAAGTCTGGCAAAGTCCGAGTCCGTATAAAACCGTGCCCCTGACGGCGCCACATAGGATGGCTTCAATATATTTTGCTTATCATAAAAACGAATCGTCCTCACCGAGACCTGCGCCATCCGCGCAAATTCCCCAGAGGAATAAAACCCGGGAATCTTCATAAAATACCTGCTTTCCATAAATTACCAGCCAAAAGTTGCGAAAGGGCCGCCGTGTTAGGATTGGGGGTGTGTAGGGGTGGGGGGACGGCCTGGGCAGAGGGGCATTTTTCTCTGTTATCCTGGGCGTTCCACCCAAGCCCAGATGATTGCTTTGCAATCATCTAAAGGGCGGTTCACATCGCCCATAAGCGGGGGCGATGCTAACCAGGGGTCTTGGCTCCACAGGATAAAAAGGAGAAAAATCCCCCTCTGCCCAGGACGCATCCCACCACCCCTACACACCCCCAATCCAACACGGCTACTCTAACGAAAGTTGTGGTTGCTATTTATATAAATAATGGTGCTATTTAGATTAAGGGTGTTTGTGGTAAAATGTAACCGCGAAAAATCTAAAATTGGCACAATATATAAATATTATACTATATTTTCCAACAAAAATCTACTAGCCAAATTCGTCTAGATGTTGTATTATAGTATCTATATATAGTTAATACTTAATACAGTTAATGCTTACTACGTAGTCTTATATAGAGCCGTGGTATTGTCAAGAGAGTAGCTCCGGTTGGCGGGGGATGGCACTGGGGG
>JAZQGM010000124.1:0-26665 GCA_045540075.1 Acetatifactor sp.
CCCCCGTTATAAAAGAAATTTTTATAACAGCAATTCCAATTCTTGTTATAAATATGGATAATAATAATCAGTACACAATTTTAAATTATATAACTCAAAACTCTCGTTTCTATCGTTGCGCCATCTGCGTATAAATGAAATAATTAGATTTAATGTAAACTACAAATGATAAAGATAATTAAAATTATATAATTGTTCAAAAAAACTCAAAGGATTTTAAAATAAGCATGGGATAGGCGTTGCCTTAAATTTTGTTGGAATTTTGTTGGAACGCATAGGTTTTTAAAATAAGGTACTACCTTTTTATAATAAAAAACCTCCTATACTTTTTAGCAAAGTAAGGAGATAATTTACACTAACGGGGGTTAAAAAGCCCCAAAAATCAAGGAAAAGTCGGCGCGACAGGATTCGAACCTGCGACCTCGGCGTCCCGAACGCCGCGCTCTACCAAGCTGAGCCACGCGCCGATATTAAATTTTTTCTTCACGTCCCGAACGTAGCGCTCTACCAAGCTGAGCCACGCATCGATAGCAACATTAAGATAATACACAAAAATTTGCGCTTTGTCAAGAGATTCTGCTTGACTTTTTATAAAAATATGATATAGTTCTAAATGCAAATGAGTTATAAGTGTATTAGCACGATTTTTTGAGAAAGGATATTCCAATGTTGCATATTATAGAACATAGTCTTTTGGACAGCCTCAAGTTGGTTCCCTTTTTGTTTTTGACATATCTTTCCATGGAATGTCTGGAGCATAAAGCCGGTGCGAAGGTGCAAAAGATTATTGGCAGAGCCGGGAAATGGGGACCTGTTGCAGGTGGTATCTTGGGAGCTGTGCCTCAGTGTGGCTTCTCGGCAGCTGCATCAAATTTGTATGCCGGGAGGGTGATCACTCTGGGTACACTTTTGGCAGTATTTCTCTCCACTTCTGATGAGATGCTGCCCATTCTGATCTCGGAGAAGGTGGAGCCGGCGCTGATTTTCAGGATTCTGCTTCTGAAAGTATTAATTGGTATGGTGGCCGGTTTTGTGATCGATCTGACCATGGGCAGGAAACATGAGCAGGAGCATTCCCATATTCATGAAATGTGTGAACAGGAAAACTGTCATTGTGAAGAAGGAATTATTCGTTCCGCAGTGAACCATACTCTCAGAATTACTTTCTTCATTTTGTTGGTTACTTTATTGTTAAACATTGCATTGCATTATGGCGGTGAAGACGTGATCACCGGACTACTTCGGGATCGCCCCATCATCGGGCCGATAGTTGCCGGATTAGTAGGTCTTATTCCCAATTGTGCTTCATCGGTGGTGATCACGCAGCTTTACCTGCAGGGTGCCATGAGCTTTGGTACTATGATGGCAGGTCTTTTAGTGGGTGCCGGAGTGGGTGTGTTGGTTCTTTGCAGGGTCAACCATGCCAAAAAGGAGAATTTGGAGATTATTGGCATCCTTTATGGAATTGGTGTGGTAGCCGGGATGGTGATTGGATGATATCGAACATTGCGGCGAAAATTGTAAATAAAAAAACTGAAAAAACTCTTGACAGAGAAAGTTTTTTATAGTAAGATAGCTTTTGTTGTGAGAAGTGATTCTTACGCGGGTGTAGTTCAATGGTAGAACACCAGCCTTCCAAGCTGGATACGTGGGTTCGATTCCCATCACCCGCTTTAGCGGGTGATGGCACCCAGCTTTATAAGATATGCACGAGTGGCTCAGTGGTGGAGTATCGCCTTGCCAAGGCGAGGGTCGCGGGTTCGAATCCCGTCTCGTGCTTTTTTGCGTGGAACCTCAAGTGTTTTCGGACATTTGAGGTTTTTTTGTGGCATGTATTCCTGTTGACCGATATTCTCTTGGACTACATCCTACTGTTTTGGAAAATACTTTTGAAAAGTAGGAGAAATCAGGATATCCTACTGTCAAGGCTACCTCTGACACTGACAAGTCAGTGGTGTTAAAGAGGCGGATGGCTTCCTGGATCCGGGTCTGGTGTATGAATTTGGTGAGTGTCTGCCCGGTTTCCTTGCTGAAAGTATTGGACAGCACAGAGGCATTCTTTTTAAAGTGAGCAGCCAGGTGGCTCAGGGATAGTTCTTCATCCAGGTGTAACTGAATATAAGTTATTACATCTTTTGTCAGGCGGGAACTATCCGGATTGGCGTAGTTTTTGAGCAATAGGCAGTATTTGTGACAGATTTCATTTGGCATTTGTTCCAGTTTGGTCATGGAGGTCATGTTTTCAATCTTCATGTTGATGGATACAGCCAGCTTGATTATGTGTAGGGGATGGATGGCTGTATGCAGAAGTTCCATATGACAGTAATCATTGATTGTCTGTAGGACCATTTTATAATCTCTCATGCTTTTATTGCCGGACAGTACTGTTTTGTCCAGAAAATTATGTAGCGATTTTTTGGCGTTTGATGTATCGCCGCATTTCAGAAAGCTGAGAAAATGAAAAAGAGCTTTCTGATACTCCTCAGCATATTCAATGGAATATAGGTCCAATACGTCTCTGTTTATATCCACAGTCCGGTTTTGCTCGGAATACTGTAGGACATTGGGTATGATTTCTTTGAACTGTTCCACAAAGTTACCGATAATATGCTTCATCACATTAACAACAGTGTCCGGCTGAACAAGGGGCATTCTTTCATAGATATACTTCATTTCCTGGATGTCTGCCGGGGCAATATGTGATTCTTTCAAAATGTGTGTAAAGTAACCGGGAGAAAGTTCTTCATCCCGAAAGGGTCCCACAGAGATGAAATCAGGCTTTGTTCCGGAGCCGAATATGGCCAGAATATTATAAAAGCCTAGATTGCTTTTAATAATGAACATCCGATATTGCCTAGATGTGTCAGAGAAATGAATCTTTGTATTTTGATCATTATAATTGGTCCAGATAGCAGCTCTCATTCCCTGATCGATTCTGGTGATATCACTATATGGGGGTGTAAAAAGGATGGTGGGTACTTTGAACGCATCCTGTAAAACAGCTTTTAGTAATTCGTAACAATTCAGAATTGTTGATTTGTGTTGTTCCATTTTCTATAAATTCCTTACTGTTCTAAATTAATTTTTGCAAAATAATTTCTTTGTTCAAAAATTATACATGTATTGCAAAGATTTTACAAGATTGAATATATGTATTTTAGTATAATCTTTATAAAAAATATATAAAATTTTTATAAAGGAGGGCTTTTTGCATGAAGTTTAATTGGAATGATTCCTGGGCCTTTACAAAAGATGCTGCGCTTGTTTCCAAGAAGCATGCTGCACTGAATGTATCTGAATGGGAGTCGGTAACTTTGCCACATACCTGGAACGCTGAAGATGGTCAGGATGGTGGAAATGATTACTATCGCGGGACCTGTTATTATGCCAAGAAATTGGCAAAAGCAGACTGCGGCAATGCCGAAGAAGTTTATATCGAATTTGAAGGCGCCAACTCTTCTGCTGATGTCTACGTAAATGGAAAACAGGCTGTTCATCATGATGGCGGTTACTCTACGTTCCGTGCCAATATCACGGATTTACTTGAGGAGGAAAATGAAATTGTTGTGGCTGTGGACAACGCGCCCAACGACAGGGTATATCCTCAGATGGCTGATTTCACATTCTACGGTGGTATTTATCGTGATGTGAATATCATTTGTGTGCCTAAGGTGCATTTTGACCTGGATTATTATGGAGGTCCCGGTATCAAGGTAACCCCTGTTGTGAAGGGCGCAGATGCCAATGTGGAGGTTGTAAGCTATTTTACAGGTCTTACCGGCAGCGAAACTGTGAAGTACGTGATCAAAGATGGTGAAAATGTAATTGCAGAAGCTGTTGTATCGGCAGCTGAGAGCAAGGCAGATTTTGTGATCGAGAATGCACACCTGTGGAATGGACGTAAGGATCCTTTCCTGTATACATTAGAAGCAGTTCTTTCTGATGGTGAGAGGGAATTAGATTTCAGAAGCGTGAAGTTCGGTTGTAGATATTTTGAGATCGATCCTGAGAGAGGATTTATTTTGAATGGGGAAGAGTATCCTCTGCGGGGTGTATCCCGTCACCAGGACCGCAAGGGCATCGGTAATGCTTTACTCCCTGAGCATCACAAGGAAGATGCTGAGCTGATCTATGAAGTGGGTGCTACCACCATTCGTCTGGCTCACTATCAGCATAATCAGTATTTCTATGATCTGTGCGATGAGATGGGCTTTGTGCTTTGGGCAGAAATTCCTTATATTTCCCAGCATATGCCTAATGGCCGTGAGAATACCATTTCTCAGATGAAGGAATTGATCGCCCAGAATTACAACCATCCTTCTATCTTTGTATGGGGGCTTTCTAATGAGATCACCATGAAGGGGGCGGATGACCCGGATCTCTTAGAGAATCATCGTATTCTCAATGATCTGTGCCACGAATGGGATAAGACCAGATTGACCACTATGGCGATTGTGTCCATGTGTCCTATGGAAAGTGAATATGTAAGCATTCCGGATACGGTGTCCTGGAATCATTACTTTGGCTGGTATGGTGGAGATACATCCATGAACGGCCCCTGGCTTGACAATTTCCACGCTATGTACCCTAATCTGCCTGTGGGTGTCAGCGAGTACGGTTGTGAAGCGCTGAATTGGCATAATTCCAACCCGGAGCAGGGTGATTATAGTGAAGAATATCAGGCTTACTATCATGAAGAGTTGATCAAGCAGCTCTTTACCAGAAAATATCTGTGGGCTACTCATGTATGGAACATGTTTGACTTCGGTGCAGATGCCCGTGCAGAAGGCGGCGAAGACGGACAGAACCACAAGGGCCTCATGACCTTTGACAGAGCATATAAGAAAGATGCCTTCTATGCATATAAAGCATGGTTATCTGACGAACCTTTCGTACATATCTGTGGAAAACGCTATGTGGATCGTGTAGAGGATGTGACCAAGGTGACGGTATACTCTAATCAGCCGGAGGTGGAACTGTTTGCGAATGGTGTAAGTCTGGGCAAGCAGACCAGCGATATCCACTTCTTCTACTTTGATGTGCCTAACGTAGGCGCCACTGAGCTGGTAGCCAAAGCAGGCACCTGCGAAGATACTGCGGGAATCATTAAGGTGGCAGAGTTCAACAATGCATACCGCATGGTGGAGACCGGTGATGTCTTGAATTGGTTTGACATCACGGCACCGGAAGGCTATTACTCTATAAATGATAAGGCAGGCGATGTGCTACAGACCTTACGTGGCAAGATGTTGTTCATGGAGCTGATGACAAAAGCCTTATCCGGCAAGAAGGGCATGGTAGATGCAAGTACCTTCTCTGAAAATGCGGACATGATGAGCTTCTTAGGCGGTTTTACCGTAAAACGACTCCTGTCCATGATGGGAACCATGGGTGCGAAACCCCTGACCCGGGACCAGATGTTAGAGTTTAATGCGAAGCTCAATAAGATCAAGAAAAAATAATGTAGTACCTATAAATCAATTTTATCATTATCAAGGAGGATTTTACTCATGAGTAAACAAGTAACTACTGATGCAAACGGTTTTCGCAAGTTCGGCATGCGGGATGCCGTTGCATATGCTGCAGGTGATTTCGGCTGTAACATGAGCTTTGCTTTAAAGAGCACCATGGCAATCTTCTGGACCCAGTTCATGGGCATGGATCTGTGGTATTCTCTGCTGCTGATTGTGGTGCAGGTGTGGGATGCGATCAATGACCCTCTGATCGGTTCCATCATTGACGCTGACAAGCGTAAGTATAAGCGTAACAAGTTCCTGCAGTACATCTGGGTCGGTTCTATCGGTTTGATCGTGGGCGGTGCCTGCTGCTTCATTCCGATGCCCAATGCACCTGTTTTTGCCAAGATGTGCATCTTTATAGCCGGCTATGTGATCTGGGATGCTTTTTACACCGTTGCTAATGTGCCTTACGGTTCATTGCTGAGCCTGATCTCCGACGTGCCTGCTGACCGTGCATCATTGTCTGCTTGGCGCTCTGTCGGCTCCATGGTGGGTAACATGGTGCCTATGGTTCTGTTACCTTTCCTGATTTATGATGAGAACCAGAACCTGATCGGTGAGCGTGTGTTCTTTGTGGCTCTGTTAATGGGCTTTTTGGGCTTCCTTTGCTTCCAGTTCATGATCAAGAACACTGAGATCCGTGTGAACATGGATGTTGCCCTTAATGAAGAACAGTCCAAGTTCAATGTGATAAAGGCTATGGGCAACTTCTTAAAGAACCGTCCTGCTATGGGTGCTACCGTAGCTGCCATGGGTATGTTCATTGGTATGCAGGGTGCTGCAACTGCAGTGATCGTTCTGTTCCAGTCCTATTTCAAGAACGTTGAGATCTCCGGTGTGGTACAGCTGTTTGCAATGATCCCCATCGTGGTATTTACCCCCCTTGCACGTAAGATGGTTACCAAGTATGGTAAGAAAGAACTGGCCACCGTTGGCGCCATCTGCTCCATGATCGCCAGCGTTCTGATGCTGGTGTTGCCTATTACACCTGATAATAAAGGTCTGGTTATTTACATTGTCTGCCAGCTGATCAACAGTCTGGGTATGGGTATCTACTCTACCGTATCTTGGGCTATGATGGGTGATGCTATTGATTACAATGAATGGAAGACCGGTAGTCGCGAAGAAGGTACGGTGTATGCGCTCCATTCATTCTTCCGTAAGCTGGCTCAGGGTGTGGGCCCTGCCGTTGCTTTGGTGATCATGGTGGCTTTGGGATATGTAGGTGCCAATGAAGGTAATCAGACCGCTGAAGTAGCTCTGCGTATGCGTTATCTGGTAGCTGCTCTGTATACCGTAAGTGCAGCACTGCAGTTTATCGGCCTGTCTCTGATCTATAACCTTGATAAGAAGACTCTGGAAAAGATGAAAGAAGAGTTGGAAGCACGTAAAACAGTTGCTTAAGAAACCGACTCAATAGACATATTATTTATAATAAAAGCGATGGTTCTCCTCGGAGTGCCATCGCTTTTGGTAATTCTTACTACGATATATTTATAATATGTATATTTACAGCAGTCCCTTCTCACGGATCAGGGATAAAGCTGCTTCATCTGCTACGATGACTACATCAGGATGAAGCTGCAGGATGGAAGCCGGTACCTTAGGATCAATAGGTCCAAACAGGGAATCATACAGAGCCTGTGCCTTGCCTGCACCGCTGGCCAGCAGAAGCACTTTCTTGGCAGCCATAATATTGCCTACACCCATGGTAAATGCGTGGGTTGGAACATCATCCAGAGTCTCAAAGAAACGAGCGTTGGCTTCTCTGGTCTCCTGAGTCAGAGTCACACAGTGAGTTCCCTTCTTGAAAATATCACTGGGCTCATTAAAACCGATATGTCCGTTGCCGCCGATACCCAGAAGCTGCAGATCCACACCACCCAGAGATTCGATCACTGCATCGTAACGTACACATTCTGCTTCAGCGTCCTTGGCCAGACCGTTGGGCACATGAGTGCACTCCTTGCGGATATTGATATGGTCGAACAGATTGGTGTTCATAAAATAACGATAGCTCTGGTCATGGTCGCCGGACAGCCCCTGATACTCATCCAGGTTCGCACTGGAAACCTGCGAGAAATCAAGATCACCTTTCGCACATGCCTCAGCCAGATTCTGATAAGCTCCTACAGGTGTGGAACCGGTAGCTAGACCCAGAACGGTGTTGGGCTTTAAGATCACCTGCGCAGCCATGATATTAGCAGCTTTTCTGCTTAATTCTTCGTAATCTTTCACTGCATAAATCAGCATAATAAATCCTCCTCGAAAACAGGCACACTGTACCCGATTATGTAACGTATAATGGTTACTGTAATTGGGGAGTAACCGATAACGTCTACCTATACTATACTACTTATATAGAAAAAAATCAAATAAAATTTGCAAAATTACTTGACAAAGAGATAAAGGTATTGTAATATAATTAAGATTGTGAGACAGTTATTACATACATAACAGAGTCGTCTCATGATGGTTTGCCCAGATAGCTCAGTTGGTAGAGCAGAGGACTGAAAATCCTCGTGTCGCTGGTTCGATTCCGGCTCTGGGCACGCGGGTGTAGTTCAATGGTAGAACACCAGCCTTCCAAGCTGGATACGTGGGTTCGATTCCCATCACCCGCTTGCGGGGGATTGCACCCAGCTTTAGCAGGGGATCTCACCCAGCTTGTGAGGATATTTCTTGGTTTATATGATATGCACGAGTGGCTCAGTGGTGGAGCATGGCCTTGCCAAGGCGAGGGCCGCGGGTTCGAATCCCGTCTCGTGCTTTTTTTGTTGTCAAATTTTATTACTTCCCTTCCGCCATAGCCAACTGCGCTGTCACCAACCCATAATAAATCCCTTTCATTTCCAATCTGCTCTCGGTATTCAGGGCGGAGGTGGCCTCATCCAGAATATGAAAAAATTTTAATAATATCTTGCCAAAATACTTGTATAATTGTATAATTGTATAAAGTTGTTTTTTGGAGGAAAATACTATGAAGAAAATGATTTCACTTTTTATGGCAGTTATGATGACAGTTGCTCTTGTGGCATGCGGGGGTGCATCTGCAACCAAGATGACCATGGGAACCGGCGGTACCAGTGGTACATATTACGGTTATGGCGGTGTACTCTCACAGTATATGAAAAACAAAGCAGGTGTAGAAGTAACCGTTGTTTCTACTGATGGTTCCAAGGCAAACATTCAGGGTATCGCAGCAGGCGATTATCAGTTGGGTACGGTACAGTCTGATGTTATGGCTTATGCATGGGAAGGTTCCCGTTCTTTTGAAAAAGATGGGAAAGTAGATTCTTTCCGTGTTGTTGCAGGTCTGTATGCTGAGTCTGTGCAGCTGGTAACCATGGATCCTGAAATTAAAACGGTTGCTGATCTGAAGGGCAAGTCAGTTTCCATCGGAGCACCCGCATCAGGTGTATACTTTAATGCAATGGATGTTTTAAATGCAGCTGGTCTGAGTGAAGAGGATATCAAGCCTCAGTATCAGTCTTTCGCTGATTCAGCGGATGCTCTGAAAGACGGCAAGATCGATGCAGCATTTATCGTAGCCGGAGCTCCGACTCCTGCGATTACTGAGCTTACCAGTACCAACAACGCTTATCTTGTGCCCATTGACGGTGCGGTTGCAGAGTCTTTGATGACTTCCTGTCCTTTCTATACCACTTATGTGATTCCGGCAGGTACCTATAAAGGTCAGACAGAAGATGTAACAACCATAACGGTTAAGGCAACTTTGATCGTTTCTGCCAGTGCATCTGAAGAGGATGTATATAAGCTGACAGCAGCTATCTTTGATAATATTGATGCGATCACCACTGAGAATGCCAAGGGTGCTGAGTTAAGTGTTGAGAATGCGACCAGCGGTATGACTGTACCTTTCCATGCCGGTGCTGCGAAATACTTCGCAGAAAAGGGTGTAACTGTTGTAACAGAGTAACCTAAGGGGGTAACATGGCTTTATTATTTGGTAAAAATAAGCAAGTGAGTACAGAACCTATGGATCTGGATGCGGTTATGAAAAAATTTGACCAGGAATCAAATATCCGGATTTGGGAAGGAAAAGCGCGTGTTGCAGTAAATGTGGTGCTCGCATTGTTCTCGTTGTTTTGTATTTATGTAACACTATTTGCCAGCTGGCTTGAGGAGCTTCGACTGACTACATTTGTGGCTTTCATTGTATTTTTGGGCTATCTGGTATTTCCGGCGAAGAAGGGTGCGCAGAAAGTAAATTATATGCCCTGGTATGATGTGGTGCTGATGTTGTGTGGTACAGGTGCGTTTCTGTACTATGCGTTCAATGCCCTGACAATTATTCAGCAAGGCAGTAATTTTGAATGGTATCAGATCATTATCGGTATCGTAGGTATTCTCTCTTTGATGGAGGTATGCCGCCGAAGTGTGGGTATGCCGATTCTTATCGTAGCCATATGTTTTATCGTGTATGCTTTGATCTGGGGACTGAGTAATCCCAGTCTGTGGGGAAAGTTGAACTATACCGTTCGTTATCTGTTTTATGGTAAAGAGGGTATACTCTCCACGCCTATCAATGTGTGCTCTAAGTTTATCGTAGTATTTATTATTTTCGGTGCATTTCTGGAACGCACAGGTATTGCAGATTTCTTTATCAAGATATCCAATGCAATCGTAGGAGGTTTCTCCGGCGGTCCTGCCAAGGTAGCCGTTGTGGCCAGTGCACTGGAAGGTATGGTTTCCGGTTCCTCTGTAGCTAACACGGTAGGATCCGGTTCTGTTACCATTCCGCTGATGAAAAAGACGGGTTATAAACCGGAATTTGCTGCGGCAGCCGAAGCAGCAGCATCTACCGGCGGTCAGATCATGCCTCCTATTATGGGTGCAGCAGCGTTCTTGATGGCTGATTATGTGGGAGTTCCTTACAGTAATATTGTAGTCCGTGCAATTTTGCCGGCAGTTTTATATTTTGCCGGTATTTTCATCGCAGTACATTTGGAGGCCAAGAAGAATGGTCTGCGTGGTCTTAGCAGAGAAGAATTGCCCAAAGTCAAGCCGCTGATAAAGAAAATATATCTGTTGCTTCCGTTGGTACTGTTGGTGTACCTGGTTGGTACCAGCCAGCGTTCCATTCAGTATTCTGCAGCAATAGCTATCGTGGTTGCAATTGTAGTGAGTATATTTAATAAAGAAAACCGTATTACTCCGAAAGGTATCTTTGAAGCATTGGCAGCAGGCGGTAAGGGAATGATCACAGTGGCAGCAGCCTGTGGCGTGGCCGGTATAATCGCCGGTACATTGACCATGACCGGTCTTGCCAATGTACTGATCAATGGTATCGTAGCTTTGGCCGGCAATCAGGTGATAGTCGCATTGTTCCTGACGATGTTGTGTTGTATCGTTCTTGGCATGGGCGTTCCTACTACAGCAAATTACTGCATTATGGCAGCGACCTGCGCGCCTATCCTGGTTCGTATGGGTGTGCCCCAGATTGCAGCACATTTCTTTGTATTTTACTTTGGTATTGTGGCGGACTTGACTCCTCCCGTTGCACTGGCAGCATATGCAGGTGCGGCCATTGCCCAGGGTAATCCTATGAAAACTGCTTTTACAGCGACCAAACTGGCTATCGGTGCTTTCATCGTACCTTATGTTTTTGCCCTGAATCCGGCAATGCTGTTGGTAGATACCACTGCCCCTGAGGTTGTTTTAATCTGTATTACTTCATTAGTGGGAATCTTCGCTGTATCTGCAGCATTGGAAGGATATATCTTCCACCATATGCCAATATATCAGAGACTTCTCAGTCTGGTAGGCGGTTTGATGTTAATCTATCCCGGTGTGGCAACTGATGTGATTGGTCTTGGCCTGTTTGCTATAGTCATTATATCGCAAATAATGACAAAGAAAAGTGATGTTGGAAAAGCAGCGGCATAGAAGCTGTGAGAATATTTAATTATGAGGCTGTATAAAAAGCCATAAAAGAAAACTACGGTGCCGCCCATAGGCGAATCCGTAGTTTTGCTGCATTTATCGAAGTGTTTAACAACCAATCTGTCTGTATTCCTCAGTGTAAATCTTCCACTGATTCTCTGTGTACTCAAGGAGGCAGTAACTTCCATTATTAATCCACACATTTTCATCAAAATATGTGATTCGACCGTTGGTAAGGGTCACCAATGTAGCCTTGATTATGGCGCCGTGGGCCACTACCAGTATGGTCTGACCGGGATATAATTTTTGACATTGGTCAACTGCAGCTTTTGCGCGATGACATAATTCCTCCAATGTCTCCATGCCCGGATAGTTGCTGTCCGGATACCGGGCCAGTGCTTCTTCGTAGGTCAGTCCTTCTCCTGCACCAAAATTGCGTTCCGTGAAAAGGGGCGCTTTAAGAATGTGTTGAGGAGCATAGTGGAGCTCCTGTGCTATGAGGAGGGCACTTTCTCTTGCACGCAGCAGGGGGCTTGTGAGAATATGATCTATATGTGGGAAGATCTGGGCCAGTTGTTGTCCGGTTTGGCGCATTTGTTCTTGTCCCTCGTCGGACAGAGGGATGTCCTGACACCCCTGGAGGCGGCGCTCTTTATTCCAAATGGTTTCGCCGTGGCGAAGTAAGATGATTTTCATGGGGCAATTCCTTTTTATGCTTGTATGGTTGAAGTGACAAAGTCTGCTTGGGTTATCTTCGCTGTTTCAGCAAAGAACACACCATATCCGGTTCCATATAGTTCACAATCAGTTCGTTTGGATATTCCACTTCTTTTATCAGTGCTTCTGAATAGGGTACTTCTCCTACACCCTTTGCTCCGTGGCTGTCGCTGGACAACAGTATTGGCAGCTGCTTCTGTCTGCATAGTTTTAAAATCGCTGTCATATTCTCTTTGGTATCTCCACGGTAACCGCCGGGAACCAGAGATGCCTCATTTACCTCTATAATTACATGATTTTGCAAAGCAGCTTCTACAAATTGCGCAAAGTCAATGGGGTAATGTGGGTCGTCCGGATGACCAATGATATTTACATAAGGTCGCTCCATAGCACGGATATAAGCCTGGGTATTATAAAATTTAGCTTCTTCGGTATCTTCTGCCACCTGTCTTCTGTCCCAGAAGGAAAACCGATGATAAGCCGGGCTTCGAAAAGTCTGAGGATGAATGCTGGCAATGCAGAAATCCAGGCCGGAAAGGATTGGTTCGGAAAGGTCCAAGTGCCCCTGTTCATCCAATATATTGGCTTCGGCACCATATAAGATACGAACACCGGCCCGGTTCTTCGGTGCCGATTTTAAGTTGCGAAAATAAGACTCCTGACAGGAACCTGGCGTGGCCGGACCATGGTCGGAGACACCCAGTAAAAGCATGCCTTTTCCATATGCAGTTTTGGCTAGGTCGGCAATGGTATTGGTAGTACCGTGACCGCTGGCTACAGTGTGGGTGTGAAGGTCTATTGGCAACATGTTATAATCTCCTTGGCTTTTTCTAAAAAAGCCTGTAATTTATCTACGTAAAGGTGGATGATAGTCTGACAGTGGGCAGTCACAATCTCTCCGTCATAGTCATGGGCAAGTTCATTTCGCACTTTTAACATATCAAGCCATTTTTCAGGCGAATGGATGCGTGTTGAACGTCACTCGCTGTCTGACTAGTTACCTTTATTTTACCTTTATTAAACAATTCTGTCAATGGTGTGGATGCCAATTTGCAAACGGAACCAGTAGTGTGGTTGTTAAGGTGGTTTTGATGGGAAAAGGGATGTTCGTTATAAAGACAAACCAAATTGTTTCTGTTTCTTTTCGTTCTCTTTTCTAAAACCACAGAAAACCACATTGTAATCCCACAAAATCAGTCAAAAGTATTGATTTACCTATTGACTTTCGGACAGGTTGCTATTATAATAAAGATAGAGTACAAGTACCGATGAGTGTTTAAGTCCATCGGTCATGGAGGAAGAACATGATTTTTGACACAAGCAGTTTTGACGGCAAGCAGAGAATCGTGCAGGAGTTGGTGCCCGGTCGCCAGATTACTCTGGCTCATATCATTGCCAACCCGGATGCTGTTCTGTATGAGAAGCTGGGCTTAGACCCCAGAGTAGAATATTCCAAGTCTGCCATTGGCGTTATGACTATCTCCCCTGCGGAGACTGCTATCATCATAGCGGACATCGCAGTGAAGTCTTCCGGTGCAGAGCTCGGTTTTGTAGACCGTTTCAGCGGTTCTTTGATCATCACAGGAAGTGTATCCGAGGTAGAATCCGCCACCAGAGCGATCCTGGATTACACCCAGAGCACCTTAGGCTACAGCATCTGCGAGATCACCAAGACCTGATCGGGGTGATTTAATATGAAGAAAATTATCTTTATGGGTCGCAGTGAGTGTGGCAAGACCACCCTCACCCAGGCCTTAAAAGGCAAAGAAATTACATACCACAAGACCCAGTACATAAACAACTTCGACGTCATCATCGACACCCCGGGTGAGTACCTGCAGACCCACACCTTAGGTCATGCCCTGGCACTATACACCTACGAGGCGCAGGTAGTAGGCCTCTTGCTATCAGCCACAGAACCCTACTCCCTCTACCCTCCCTGCATCACCTGCATGTGTAACCGCGACGTCATCGGAATCGTCACCAAGATAGACCATCCCAAAGCCAACCCCGAACGAAGCGCCAGATGGCTTCGCCTGGCCGGCTGTAAGACCATCTTCTTCGTAGATTCCAAAGCCGGCGAAGGCATCCCAGAGATACTAGAGTATCTCCGTGAACCCGGCGACATCATGCCCTGGGAACTTGAACCAACACCTTGAAACCAAATACCCATTTATAATTATATGATTACATGCGTTTATTTCCGCATCAAAAATATGACGCGACCTTATCCCAGCCGGAAGGCAGGACCATGCCCGCACAGGACCCTTGAAAAACGTCGGTCCTTGGCCGCGGTACTGTCGCGGCCTAGTTACGCTACGTTTTTCACGGAGCGAGAGCGTGTCCAGTGCGGGCATGGTCCTGCCTCCCGGCGGTGACTAAGTCAGCCTCCCATATTTTTACCCCTTATGCAGAAATAATTACGCATAACATGTTGACTTGTGTGGGATTCAAGGGTATAATGTAGTTAAAAGCAACAAAATCAAAACATAAATGATATAAATGTTAAGGAGGAACTCAAAAATGAAAAATGAGTACGAATTGAAACAACAGATTTGTGAAATCGGTAAGAGAATCTACAACCGTAACATGGTTGCAGCCAACGATGGTAACATTTCCGTTAAGTTGAATGACAATGAATTTCTGTGCACACCTACCGGTGTTTCCAAGGGCTTTATGACCCCGGAGTACATCTGTAAAGTAGACGCTCAGGGTAATGTGATCCAGGCAAACAAGGGATTCAAGCCCTCTTCCGAGATCAAGATGCACATGAGAGTATATCAGAAGAGACCTGATGTAGGTGCTGTTGTACATGCACATCCTACTTTTGCAACTGCTTTTGCAATTGCCGGTATTCCTTTGACCCAGCCCATCATGCCCGAAGCAGTAATCGCACTTGGCTGTGTGCCCATCGCTGAGTATGGTACACCTTCCACCATGGAGATTCCTGACAATGTAGAGAAGTATCTGCCTTACTATGATGCAGTATTGCTTGAGAGTCACGGTGCACTGGCATATTCTACAGATCTGCTGGCTGCTTACCACAAGATGGAGTCTCTGGAGTTCTATGCAGAGTTGCTGTACAAGTCCAGAGCACTGGGCGGACCGAAGGAATTCGATAAGAAAACCATCGAGAAACTGTATGAGATCAGACGTCAGATGGGTCTTCCCGGCAAGCATCCCGCTGATCTGTGTGCAAACAAGGGCGGCACCAACTGCCATAACTGCGGTGGCGGCTGTGCTACCGGTTCCGTAAGTGCAGAGCCTAAGGAGATGAGCCCTGAAGTAGTGGCAGAGATCACCAAGCAGGTTCTGGCTCAGCTGGGAATGAAATAAATATGAATGTGAATGAGCAGATGATTGCCCAGGCCATCCGGTCGGTTCTCGGTGAGAATTATCAGGGTGGCAGCTCAAAACAGACGCAGATATCCCGTATGACTGCCAACATTACTCTTGATGCTGCGGAGGCCCTTATGAAGAAAGTAGAGGCTGAGGCGCAGAATATGGGACTGAAGGTAGTTACCGCAGTGGCCAATGCCCACGGCAATATCGTGGCTGTCCGCTGTATGGACGACTCTTACATAGGAAGTTTTGATGTGGCTGTGAACAAAGCCTATACTTCTGTGGCATTTAAGATGACCACGGAGACGTTGGGAAAGTACAGCCAGCCCGGTGGCGGGTTGTATGGCATTCAGCTTACTAACCAGGGACGCATTGTGAACTTCGGCGGTGGTGCTCCTCTGAAAGTGGAGGAGGACATCATAGGAGGCATCGGTGTCAGCGGCGGAAGTGCCGAACAGGATATTCATCTGGCTGATTTCGCGGTGGCAGCATTTCGCGAGATAACAGGGCAGAAGTAATAAGCAGCTTAAGGCGTAAGCCACTCAGCTGTGAAAATATAAGACGCACCGGTCTGACCGGCTGCGTTAGATAGGAGCTAAAAACATGAACGAGCAAATGGTAAAAGATATTGTACAAGAAGTAATTGCCAAGCTTGAGATCGCTGAGAACCCTGCGGGAAAGCACGGTGTTTTCAAAGATATGAATGAGGCGATTGCCGCTGCCAAGGAAGCACAGGCAGTGATCAGGAACATGTCCATGGACCAGCGCGAAAAGATCATTTCCAATATCCGTAAGAAGACGAAGGAGCAGGCTGAGACCTTCGCCCGTATGGGTGTTCAGGAGACCGGAATGGGTAATGTGGGTCACAAGATCTTAAAGCACATTCTGGTGGCTGAGAAGACACCGGGTACTGAGGATATTACCACCACTGCATGGTCAGGCGACAGAGGACTGACTCTGATCGAGATGGGACCTTTCGGTGTCATCGGAGCTATCACTCCCTGCACCAACCCCAGTGAGACCGTACTGTGTAATTCCATGGGTATGATCGCAGCAGGTAATACGGTGGTATTTAACCCCCATCCTCAGGCGATCAAGACTTCCATCTATGCCGTTAATCTGATCAACGAAGCTTCCCTGGAAGCAGGCGGACCGGATAACGTGGCTTGTACTGTTGAACAGCCTACTCTGGAGTCCAGCAGTGTGATGATGAAGCACAAAGATATTCCTCTGTTGGTAGCGACCGGTGGTCCCGGTGTAGTTACCGCAGTACTTTCCTCCGGTAAGAGAGGTCTCGGCGCAGGTGCCGGTAATCCTCCCGCACTGGTAGATGAGACCGCAGATGTTCGCAAGGCAGCAGGCGACATCGTAAACGGATGTACCTTTGACAACAACCTTCCTTGTATCGCTGAGAAAGAAGTGGTTGCAGTTGAGACTGTTATCGACGAACTAATGCACTATATGATAACCGAGCAGGGTTGTTACCTGGCTTCCAAAGAAGAGCAGGATAAACTGACCGCTACCGTTCTGACCCCCAAGGGACTGAACCGTAAGTGCGTAGGCCGTGATGCTAAGACATTGCTTGGCATGATCGGTGTCAGCGTACCGGATAATATCCGTTGCATCATCTTCGAAGGGGAGAAAGAGCATCCGCTGATCGCAGAAGAGCTGATGATGCCTATCTTGGGTATCGTACGTGCGAAAGATTTTGATGATGCTGTTGAGAAGGCTGTATGGCTTGAGCATGGCAACCGCCACTCCGCTCACATCCACTCTAAGAATGTGGACAACATCACCAAATATGCGAAAGCAATTGATACCGCTATCCTGGTTAAGAATGGACCTTCTTACTCCGCTCTGGGCTTTGGCGGCGAAGGATATTGTACCTTCACCATCGCAAGCCGTACCGGTGAAGGACTTACCAGCGCCAAGAGCTTTACCAAGAGCAGACGCTGCGTAATGACGGATAGTTTGTGTATTAGGTAATTGCAGGCTGAGGGGCTTGGTGGAAGGGCCGCCGGGAGGAATGAGTGATAGTGCTCATTCTGGCGCGCTCTCGCTCCGTGAAAAACGTAGCGGACGCTAAGCTCGAGACACAACAAGCTGTGTCTGACCTCGCTAAGCGCCGACGTTTTTCAAGGGCCTGAATGAGCACTATCACTCATTCCTCCCGGCTGGATTTCGGCAAGTCTTGGTGCAATTACTAATAACATAGATTAATATATAAAAAAGATAGAAAGGGAAAAACACAATGGATTTGAAGAATGTGAATGTAGAAGAAATTGTGAAGCAGGTTCTCCTGAATATGGAATCTAAGGGGAACGGTGGTCATGTATGTGACGGCAGCTGCAAGAATGGCGGCGGATGTCATGGAAAGAAAGCCGCAGGCGGTGAGATCCCTAAGACTGCCAGAGTTGCTATGCTGACTGCTTTAGAGCATTATGAGATCAAAGAGTTCCCGATTCCTGAATTGGGAGATGACGATATGCTGGTTAAGGTTGAGGGATGTGGTATCTGTGGTACCGACGCTCATGAGTTTAAGAGAGATCCCTTCTCCCTGATCCCTGTAGTACTGGGACATGAGGGAACCGGTGAGATTGTAAAGATGGGTAAGAATGTGAAGGTTGACAGTGCCGGTAAGCCTCTCCATGTAGGGGATAAGGTAGTTACCTCCGTTATCCTGAAGGATGACCCTGCCATCACCATGTTTGACTTAAATAAGCAGAACGTTGGCGCTGCTGATGTATATGGCCTTCTGCCGGATGATGATATTCATTTGAACGGTTGGTTTGCTGATTACATCGTATTAAGAGGCGGTTCTGCAGTATTTAACGTAAGTGATCTGGATCTGGCTTCCAGAATCCTGATCGAGCCTTGTGCAGTATTGATCCATGCAGTAGAGAGAGCTAAGAGCACAGGAATCTTGCGTTTCAACTCCAGAGTAGCAGTACAGGGATGCGGACCTATCGGTCTGATCTGTATCGCAGTTCTGCGCACCATGGGTATCCAGAACATTATCGCTGTAGACGGCGAGCAGAAGAGACTGGACTTCGCAGAAGAACTGGGTGCAAGCGGCTCTGTAAACTTCAAGGATCACAAGGGTATCGAAGCACTGACAGCGGCAGTAGAGGACGCTTTTGGCGGACATCCTGCAGACTTTGCTTTCCAGTGTACCGGTTCCCCTGTTGCACATGCTAACATCTACAAGTTTATCCGTAAGGGCGGCGGCTTATGTGAGCTTGGTTTCTTCATCAATGGTGGAGATGCAACCATTAATCCTCACTTTGATATCTGCTCTAAGGAGATCACTACCGTAGGAAGCTGGGTATACACCCTGAGAGATTATGCAACCACTCTGGACTTCTTAAAGAGTGCTAAGCAGATTGGTCTTCCCATGGAGAAACTGATCACTCATACATATTCTCTGGATGAGATCAATGAAGCTCACAAGACCAATCTGGCTATGAGCGGATTAAAGATTGCGATCATCAACGAGTAACCGTACGATAACCGGACGGTAACAGGAAGGAGCCACAGTGAATCAAGCAGTCGGAATCTTAGAGGTATACGGACTGGTGTGCGCCATCATGGCAGCAGATGCCGGGTGCAAAGCAGGAAACGTAACAATCGAAAATTTTGATAAAAATAAGCCTGCCAATGCGGAAGCCCTTCCGGTTCCAAATCTGATAACCGTTAAATTCCGCGGGAGCATCGCTGATGTGGAAGCGGCTATGGAAGCCGGCATTGAAATGGCAAAACAGGTAGCAGGTGTGGTACAGCATCATATTATTGCGAATCCTACAGATGATGCCTGCAAGATGTTGAAGCTCAATGCTTTTGACAAAAAGTAAATTTTAGGATGTAACAGTCCGTTAAAAATTTAAAATTTAAATTGACAACTGCCGACAAACCGGCATAACAAATTATGAAGAAATTATTTTCAGGAGGATTATAACAATGGCTAAAGAAGCATTAGGAATGGTAGAAACAAGAGGACTTACAGCAGCAATCGAGGCAGCAGATGCAATGACCAAGGCAGCAGAGGTTACCCTGGTAGGTACCGAGAAGATCGGTTCCGGACTGGTAACTGTTATGGTACGTGGTGATGTAGGAGCTGTTAAGGCAGCAGTTGAGAGCGGCGCAGCAGCAGCAAGCAGACTGGGCGAGCTGGTAGCTACTCATGTAATTCCCAGACCTCATACTGATGTTGAGAAGATTCTGCCCGGTATCTAATAATCGGCATAAAGGTTCATACATTCCCTCCGGCTTGCTTCGGAGCGGAATGTATGCCATAATTAACTAAGAAAGAGGACATCGAAATGGGCAAATCATATGGCTTAATTGATATAGTCGGTGTCGTAGCTGCGATGGATGCACTGGATATCATGTGCAAGACCGCTGACGTAGAGCTGGCGACATGGGAACGCAAGATGGGTGGACGTCTTGTTACTCTCGTGATACAGGGAGATGTTGCCGCTGTTACGCAGGCTGTGGAAGCAGCTTGTGAGCATGCGATCAAGAAACCCGTTTCCCACGGTGTCATTGCCAACCCTCATCCTGAGATCGTACGCATGGTTAAGAAGAGTGCAAGTCGGTTTAAGAAAGAGGAAGCGGAGGATAAGTAAATGGCAGAGAACAAAGAAACACCCAAGAAAGCAGTGACTGCCACGAACCGTGTTCGGGCAGCAAAGTCGGCTACCATAGCTGCCAAGACAGCGAAAGCCGCTACAGAGACAGCAAAAGAAACAAAAAAAGAAACAACGCAAGTTCAGCATACTACAGAGACAACATCTGTAAAGAAGAAGGAGGAAAAAAGAATGTCACAGGAAGCATTAGGAATGGTTGAAACCAGAGGACTTGTTGCAGCTATCGAAGCAGCAGATGCAATGTGCAAATCCGCTAACGTAACTCTGATCGGTACTGAGAAGATCGGTTCCGGACTGGTAACTGTTATGGTACGTGGAGATGTAGGAGCTGTTAAGTCTTCCGTTGAGAGCGGAGCAGCAGCAGCAGGCAAGCTTGGCGAGCTTATCGCTACACATGTAATTCCTAGACCTCACGGCGACGTTGAGATGATTTTGCCCCAGGCAAAATAATAGGAACACAATTTTAAGTGTGCCCTTTAAGGGCCACACACATGTTTTTAATTGAATTCAGTGAAAAACAGGGGAGTCGGGCATCTGTGGGAAGTATCCCGCAGGTGTCCCGGTGAATCCCGAAAGTTACGATTGACACAAAATATTTGGAAAATAAACAGGGAAAGCGGATGGCAACATTCGAAAAGCAGGTGACAATTTTGGAAACAAGAGAAATTGAATTTATCACAAAAGCAGTTCTCGCTGCACTGGACAAAGAGAAATCCAGCGAAAAGGGCTACGTAGTACCCGTCGGCGTATCCGCAAGACACGTGCACCTGACCCAGGAACATGTAGAAGTTCTGTTTGGCGAAGGCTATCAATTGACAAAGAAGAAAGAGCTGATGGGCGGCCAGTTTGCATCCAATGAATTGGTGACACTGGTAGGCATCAAGCTTAGAGCAATAGAGAATGTAAGAGTACTTGGTCCTGTGAGAAAAGCTTCTCAGGTAGAGATTTCTGCTACTGATGCGCTTAAGCTGGGCATCAAGGCTCCGATTCGTGAATCCGGGAACATCGCAGGCAGCGCACCTATCGCTATCGTAGGACCTAAGGGCGCTCTGTATCTGAAAGAGGGATGTATCGTGGCAATGCGCCACATCCACATGTCTCCCGCTGATGCACAGGCAGCCGGCGTACATGACGGTGATATTGTGTCTGTAAAAGCAGACAACGAGAGAGGCACAATCTTCAATCAGGTGAAAATCCGTGTGGATCAATCTTTCACACTGGAGATGCACATTGATACCGATGAAGCCAATGCCAGCAAGATTGCAACCGGTGATACTGTATCAATTATGAAATAATGGATACACAAATATAGTTACATATGTGGTCAGGAGGAGCTGGCATAGCAGTCTCCTCTTTCGCCACGTGGTCATGGAGCGGTTATGATAGTTGGAAAAGTTGTGGGCAGTATCGTGTCCACTCGCAAGAATGAGAATTTGATCGGTAATAAATTTATGATCGTAGAGCCGGTCTCCAGTATGAAGGCAGAAGGTAGTACACTGGTAGCCATAGACAATATTGGTGCCGGTATCGGCGAGTATGTCCTGGTGGCTTGTGGCAGTGCGGCCAGAATAGGCTGTGATATGGAGAAAGCCCCTGTAGATGCGGCAATCGTGGGTATTATTGATGACCCAAGTAGTCTGAAATAGAAACATACTATTATAAGACAGGAGTAAGTGGTAACACATGACTGTTGAAGAATTAAGTACAATCATTAAGGAAAATGGTATCGTAGGTGCCGGTGGAGCCGGATTTCCTACATATATGAAAATAGATAAGAGAGCCAACACCATTCTGATGAACTGTGCAGAGTGTGAGCCCCTTTTGCGGCTTCACAGACAGCTTTTAAAAGAGCGTGCCCAGGAGATCGTCAGGACTTTTGCCATGATTGCAGATGTGGTGGAGGCAGAAGAAGCCATCATCGGCATCAAAGAAGAATATAAGAGCACCATAGAAGCGTTGAATCAATATGTGCCCCTTTATCCCAAGGTAAGGATCCAGTTGTTGCCCGGAGCTTATCCCATGGGAGATGAAGTGGTGCTGATCTATGAAGCCACCGGCAAGATAATATCCCCCGGAGGACTGCCTATTGAAGCAGGCGTGGCTGTTTTTAACGTGGAAACTGTGTATAATGTATATAGAGCTGTGGAAAAATCCAAACCGGTTGTGGATAAAGTGGTCACTGTAGTAGGAGAAGTAGAAAATCCCATTACTGTAAGAGTACCGCTGGGAACCCAGTTGAGTGAAGTAGTAGCTATGGCAGGTGGAGAAAAGGATACCGGCAAGGAGCTGGTATATCTGGTAGGTGGTCCCATGATGGGACGGATCGGAAGCCGTTATGATTCCGTGACCAAGACCACCAATGCCATCCTAGTACTGCCGGAAGATCATCTGATCATCCAGAAGAAGCGCATGCCTTCATCTATCGGTATGAAGAGAGCAGCTTCCTCCTGTTGTCAGTGCCAGATGTGTACAGACTTGTGCCCCAGACACAATCTGGGTCACCCCATTGAGCCTCACCGCTTTATGCAGGCTATGAGCAATCACAAAGTGGAAGATTTGGATACCTTCCTAAACCTGTTCTTCTGCACCGGATGTGGACTGTGCGAGATGTTCTCCTGTCCTCAGGGTCTGTCTCCCAGAACACTGATCGATCAGTGCAAGACCGGTTTAAGGCAAGCCGGTATTACCGCACCCAAAGGCATCAAGCCAACTCCCGTCAGAGAGTCCAGAGAATATCGCAAGGTGCCTGAGAAGCGCCTGGAAGCCAGACTGGGACTTAGCAAATATGAAGCAAAAGCCCCCTTGGATAATATGGTGCGTCCCGTAGACAGAGTGAGAATTCTCTTCTCCCAGCATATAGGTGCTCCCGCAGTATGTGCGGTAGCCAAAGGTGATAATGTGACTAGAGGACAGGTAATCGCCAATGCAGCACAAGGTTTAAGTGTACCTGTACATGCATCTGTATGTGGTGTTGTAACGGATGTCACTGACAGATACGTGGAGATCACACGACACTCATAAGCATCGACATCAAACGTCATGAAATGTGACTGCAATGTCCGCATCAAACGAAAACCACATGAAGTAGTTCGGAAAGGTTGAAATATTATGGCAAAAGCAATTGGAATGATAGAATTTAAGACCGTTTCTGCCGGCGTGACCGCTGCAGACCTGATGGTAAAAACCTCTGCAGTAGAGTTGATCGAAGCGCAGGTAGTCTGCCCCGGCAAATATATCGCCCTGATCACCGGTGACCTCAGTGCTGTGAGAAGTGCAGTGGATGCTGCACAGTCTTCCCATGAAGAGCAATTCATAGACAGCTTCGTGCTGGGAAACCCTCACGAGAGCATCTTCCCTGCCATCTACGGAACCACACAAGTGCAGAATATCAGTGCCCTGGGAGTACTGGAGACCTTCGATGCAGCCTCCATTATCGTAGCTGCAGATGAAGCTGCCAAGACCGCTATCGTAGACCTGATCGAGCTTCGCATCGCCAAGGGCATGTGCGGGAAGTCCTACCTGTACTTGACCGGCGAAGTGGCCGCTGTAGAGTCCGCCATCCAGAGAGCCAAGTCCGTGGTAGCAGAAAAGGGCATGTACCTGGATTCTTCCGTGATCGCACATCCGGATGAGCAGATTTGTAAGTCCATCTTATAAGGGGAGGCGACGAGCCCCGGGGACTTGTAAATAGGATTCGGTATGGTCTCAATAGTTTTTGAAATTAGTAAGGCGCAACAGTAATTCTGTTTGCGTCTTATTTTGTTGAAAATCTTTTGCTGAATTTGAATATTTTTTTATATTTGATGGGCATGAGGTTGTTTACAAATACAAGAAAATGAATGTAAATACGCTACAATAAACGCCATGCAACCGACCAAACAAAAGCCAAATAACCGAACAAACAGAAGCCATATGCCCGAATAAATATACAACATATAACCGAAGAAATTAAATCCGAATAACCGAACAACATGAAGCCATTTAACCGAAAATACTTGATAAAATTTTCAAAAAAGGGTATAATATGAAAAAGGAATGATCGATAGGGTTGCCGGAGGTGTTTTAAATGAAAGAATATAAGCAAAGGATCGCAGATGAATTGATAAGGAAGAAATTAAAGGGAAAAGGCGCCGTTTTAGTGGAGGGTCCAAAGTGGTGTGGAAAAACCACAACATCTGAAGAGGTGTCTCAAAGTGTACTATACATGTCAAAGCCGGATAATCTGAAGCAAAATATGATGTTGGCAGATATTAATCCTTCGCTATTGTTGGTAGGAGAGGTGCCAAGGTTGATCGATGAATGGCAGATTGCGCCTAAATTATGGGATGCGATCCGTTATGAAGTAGATCATAGAAATGAAGAAGGGCAATTTATTTTGACAGGTTCAGCTGTTCCGGCAAATACGGATGTCATACAACATACAGGTACAGGACGATTTGCATGGGTAATGATGCGCACGATGAGTCTCTTTGAGTCTGGAGAGTCAAACGGTAGTGTGAGACTGTCAGATTTATTTAAATCACCGAAAAATATAGCAGCAATTAACTCGTTAGATTTACAAAAAATAGCATTTTTAGTGTGCAGAGGAGGCTGGCCCAGAGCTACCTTTTTAGAGGATGATGTTGCATTAGAACAAGCCTATGATTATTATGATGCTATTGTCAATCAGGACATATCCAGAGTTGACGGTGTCAAGAGGGAAAACCAGAGAGTAAAGACGCTGATGCGTTCTTATGCGCGTAATCAAGGCGCACAGGTTTCGAATGCTATGTTGAAAGCAGATATGCAGGTAAATGATGTGGATTCGTTGGATGAAGATACAGTGATGTCGTACGTAAATGCATTAAAGAAAATATTTGTGATAGAAGATATGCCGGCCTGGAATCCGAATCTGCGTTCAAAAACAGCTATTCGCACTTCAGATACAAGATACTATGTAGATCCATCTATAGCTGTTGCGGCATTGGGACTTGGACCAAATGATTTAATAGGTGATTTGGAAACATTCGGATTATTATTCGAAACAATGTGTGTAAGAGATTTAAGAGTATACGCAGATGCACTTGGAGGAAGCGTGTATCATTATCGAGATAAGTCAGGGCTCGAATGTGATGCGGTTGTTCATTTGAGAAATGGAAGCTATGGTCTTATAGAAATAAAGCTTGGTGGAGAAGAAGCAACGCAACAAGGTGTTGATACACTGATAGCGTTAAAGAATAAAATAGATACGGATAAGATGAAAGAACCGGCATTCTTAATGGTTTTGACAGCTGTAGGGGATTATGCATATCCAAGAGAAGATGGAATTTATGTTGTTCCGATTGGATGTTTGCGTGATTAGGGGTGTATTTTGGAAATAAAGAAAAGGAGGGCCAGTAGATTATAAAATCTACTGGCTGTTATGAAAAGAAAAAGTTTATAAAAAGGAGTTTGCTTGTTACTGGCTTGCTTCTATGATTACATTTTACAGGACATTTATGACATGCGTATAAAAAGAATATGAACAATTTGTGATGTTTTTTAAAACATTTATCTTCATTTATCTCATTACAAATTTCTCAAAAAAGTCTCCAACTTATACGCCAGAACCTCATGACCCGCATCATTAGGATGCAGACCATCAGGAATATATGTATTCTTAATTTCTTCCACCTCCGGTTGTAGCCCGCTGCTTGCATATAAATCTAAAACGGGAAGGGAGTAATACTCTGCCACCTCTCTTATAATATTAACGTATTCCTTCAGGCTGCCATAACGCTCCTCTTTGGCTGATCCATACTCAGACAGCTCATTACATCTGTGAAGCGGCGTCATAATTACAATGGTTTTCCCCAGATATTTCTTGATCAGACCGGTATACAGATAATGACATGCCCCATAAAAGGTATCCGGAGTGCGATCAGAGAAGCTTCCAAGGGGAGCATCTCCGTGGCCATAATCATTGGTTCCTCCAAAAACTACTACAATATCCGCATCGTCTTCCATCTGCTCAAATCTTTCTGAAAAAGAATTTACATCCACATAGTCATCCTTTGGTCTGCTTTTTGTTCCCTTCTGAATGGCATATCTGGTCCCGCTGATTCCGTAATTTCTGGCTTCTGCAAGTCCTACACTTTTACTTAAGAGATTCAGATAAACATGCTCTTGACAGCTGGCTCCAACGCCCTGGGTAATGCTGTCTCCTAAGAAATTAATCTTTAAGTTTTTTAAATTCATCTTTGGTCACCTTTCCTTCAGTTTCTTATTACAGTTTCTTATTAGATTTTTCTTTTCAAGAGCCTTGATAATTTCACTTGTCAGCATAAAACAGACAACTTGCATTGTCAAGTGATTTAATCGTTATTTTTTAAAATTATGCAGACTTATTTATGCCAAGCGCTAAATATCAAAACAAATCGAGTAGGAGGCGGTGTCTAGCCGCCGTCCTCTCACACCACCGTGCGTACCGTTCGGTACACGGCGGTTTCAATAGTTGACGTGCATAGACTGATATGCTGTGGAGAGATCATAAAATCCCCAGTTTATCAGTCTTTC
>JAZQGM010000125.1:0-16936 GCA_045540075.1 Acetatifactor sp.
ATAACTCCTTTCTTGGTGGATGGTTTATAGTTTCTAGTCAACTCTATTATACCACAAACCAGTGAGGAGTTGTTTTATTTTAGCAAAGAAAAAAGCCTTAAAAATCAAGGCTTGCGGCGTTTCGCAAACGCCTAAAAAATACAATAAAGAAAGAGGTAATGTAATATGAGCTCAATTATTTTAGGAAATGTTTACGCAGCAGATGCTGCAGGATCTGCCGGCATGATTAAGATGTTCCTGTATCAGCTTCCTTCCAAAGCATTGGAACTTGGCATCAGGGTATTGCTTGGTTTTTTGGCTTTTTTGATTGGTGTTCAGGTGATTAAGCTGATTCGTAAGATTATCAGAAAGTCCATGCAACGCGCCAATGCCGATACGGGAGCTATTCAATTTGTAGATTCCTTTGTAAAAGCAGCACTCTTAGTAGTTCTGGTTCTTATGATCGCTACTTCCTTTGGTGTTGATGCAGCAAGTATCATTGCTGTTGTAGGTTCAGCAGGTGTAGCAGTCGGTCTTGCATTACAGGGCAGTCTCTCTAATCTGGCCGGTGGTGTACTTTTGCTTCTCTTGCATCCTTTCAGAGTAGGAGATTATATCGTAGATGCCGCAGGAAATGAAGGAACCGTAACTGAGATTCAGATTTTTTATACGAAATTGATGACACCTGATAACAAAACGATTATTTTACCCAATGGCACATTATCTAATAACAGCATCACGAATGTGACCACTGCCAAAAACAGAAGAGCGGATATTATAATAGGGATTTCCTATGGAGCTGATATTAAAGCTGCAAAGGAAGTTTTGATGAAGGTGTTAAAAGAAGATGAGGCAACCTTAAAAGATCATGATATGAATGTATTTGTGGATCAGTTGGCAGATTCTTCTGTAAATCTGGGTGTTAGATGCTGGTTTGACAATGAAGATTTCTGGACCGGGAAATGGCGCATTACCGAGAAATGTAAGTGTGCATTGGACCAGGCCGGAATCCAAATTCCTTTCCCTCAGATGGATGTGCACATTCAGCAGTAGTGTATTGGTAATATAAAGTAATATGAAAGAAATAAAAAGCCGATTTTGTCAATTTTGATAGAATTGGCTTTTTTTATATGCATAGTACATAAAAACGAAAGAATATGGAATACTACCACTTAATGAATAATGCACAAAATAAAGAAAATATAATGGAATATCTGTACAAACCAACCAATAATTACCATTGACGTAATGAGGAACATGTGCTAGTCTATTTGTGGGCAAAAATCAACGAAATGAATTTTATATAATTTAAGGAGGAAATGAGAGAATGAAGAAGATTTTAGCTTCCACTCTAATCGCAGCAATGTCTGCTACATTGTTCGTTGGATGCGGAAAAAAAACGGAAAGCATCCAACTGAAAGTATGGTGTCCGGCGAATCAGGTGGAGACAGGTATTATGGAACAGCAGCAGAAGGCTTTTTCAGAATTGCATCCTGAGTGGAACATCACTTGGACCACAGAGATCGTTGGCGAAGATAAGGCCAAGGAAAATGTCTTGCGCGACGTGGAAGCAGCAGGTGATGTTTATTTCTTCACCAGTGACCAGCTTGTAGAACTGGTTGACGCCGGTGCGGTAGCAAGACTGGGGGGAGAAACAGAACAAATGGTCAACGAAACCATAGATCCTTTTGCGGTAAGCACTGCCAAGAAAGATGATGCGCTGTATGGAATTCCTTTTACACACAATACATTCTATATGTATTACGATAAAACTTTGTTAGATGAAAATGATATTCAGTCCATAGAAAGTATCATGGCTAAGGAAACGGCGGACAATGTATATAATTTCTATTTTGAGTCTGCCGGTGGCTGGAAGCTGGGTTCATGGTATTATGGAGCAGGACTGAATGTATTTGGACCGAAAGGTGATGATCCTGCAGCCGGCGTAGACTGGAACAATGATACCGGTGTGGCGGTAACCAACTACCTGATCGATCTGATCAACAATCCTAAATGTGCCTATGACAGTGAGATTACTGTTACAGACTTAATTCCTGATCACAGACTGGCAGCATGGTTTGACGGTTCCTGGAACGATCAGATTTACGAAAAGATTCTTGGTGAGAATTTGGGAAGAGCTGTGATTCCCACCTACACCTTAAATGGTGAGCAGGTACAGTTAAAAGGATTCTATGGTTCCAAATGTATCGGAGTGAATCCACATTCCAAGAATATGGAAGCAGCAGTAGCCTTTGCAGCTTTCCTTGGAAATGAAGAGAATCAGATGCTGCGTTATGAAAAGTCCGGACAGATTCCCGCCAATGTAAATGCAGCAGCCAGTGAAGCAGTGCAGGCAGATCCGCTGACAACCGTGATACTAAGTGAAGTGGAAACTGCAAGTGTGGCACAGCCTGCATCATCCTTATTCGGAAGCAGATACTGGACCTATGCCAACACCATCCCTACGGAGATCAGAAGTGGTGTACTAAATAAGGACAATGTTCAGGCGAAGATGGATACCTTTGTATCTCAGATGACCGCCGAATAAGTACTGTTAAGATATCAATTCAGGGATGCCGACTAAGTGGTATCCCTGTTTTTGACAAGTGGGCTGTGTGCGGCAGAAGCCACGCAGCCTTGCAACAATAGAAATATAGGAGGTTTTCATGGGTATTCTGAAAAAGAAACAGACGTTTTTCTATACCAGACCATCAGACTATAGTTGTCTGCATGCGTTAAAAAACGGCGATATTACTACAAAAATCTCTTTGTTTATCTTTGGTTTTGGTAATTTGAAAAATAAACAGATAGGCAGAGGTGCGCTTTTTTTGGCGTTTGAGATTTTTTACATTTTATACATGATTTTGTTTGGAGCAAAATCCATAGTTAATTTCATTACATTGGGAACGGTTACGCAGGGACAGGTTTACAATGAGGTTAAGGGAATTTATGAGTATACACAAGGAGATAACTCTATGCTCTGCCTCTTGTACGGTGTTATCACTATATTTATCACAGCTGCCATTATTTTTGTGGCATTCATGTCCTGTAAGAGTGCCTATTGTACACAGATTCGGAAAGAGAAAGGAATGCATCTTCCTACACTGAAAGATGATATTTATTCCTTGAGACAAGAGAATCTTCACTCTTTATTGCTGGCGTTTCCCTTGATCGGAATCATAGTGTTTACCATTATTCCGCTTGTATTCATGATTCTTATTGCTTTTACCAATTATGACCATGAGCATCAGCCCCCCGGAAATTTGTTTGACTGGGTGGGATTTGATAACTTTGCAGCTTTTGTTTCACAGGGAGGCAAATTGGCCGCCACCTTCTGGCCTATACTTGGCTGGACCTTGATCTGGGCAGTCTGTGCCACAGCCAGCTGCTATATTCTGGGACTGTTGCTGGCACTTTTGATCAACCGGAAAGGAACCAGGATCAAAGGATTCTGGAGATTTATGTTTGTGCTGTCCATCGCAGTACCACAGTTCGTTTCCCTGCTCAGTATGAGAACCATCTTCAATGCCAATGGACCGGTCAATATCATATTGAGACAGATGGGGATCCTGGAAGCCACAGAATCTATTCCCTTCTTTACAGATGCTACCATTGCAAAAATTGTGATCATAGGTATCAATATCTGGATCGGTGTTCCTTATACCATGCTGTCCACTACCGGTATTCTGCAGAATATTCCGGCAGAATTATATGAAGCAGCCAGGATTGACGGTGCCAGTTCTTCGCTGATCTTTCGTAAGATCACCTTGCCATATATGCTTTTTGTAATGACACCGAACCTGATCACTTCTTTTACAGGTAACATCAATAATTTTAACGTAATTTTCCTGCTTTCCGGAGGTGGTCCTGACTCTATGGAATATTATTTTGCAGGTAAGACGGATCTGCTGGTAACCTGGCTGTATAGATTAACCATTACACAAAAGGATTATAACCTTGGTGCAGTCATTGGTATCATGACGTTTATCGTGCTGGCAGTTGTGTCACTGATAACCTACCGTAATACCGGTTCCTACAAAGATGAGGGGGCATTCCAATAATGAAAACAAAGAGATTTATTACCAATATATTTTGTCATGGTCTGCTAACTGTTCTTAGTATCATCTGGATATTGCCTATCTTGTATGTGATATTGACATCCTTTCGGGCAGAGACGGGGTCATACAAGAGTTATATCTTCCCCAGAGGATACACTTTGCAGAACTATGTAAATCTATTTACAAGTAACAGCGTGATTAACTTTGGCAGATGGTTCATGAACACTTTGGTCATTGCCATTTTCAGTACTCTGATCTCAGCATTTTTTGTACTATGTGTATCTTATGTAATGAGCCGACTGCGTTTTAAAATGCGGAAGCCCTTTATGAACGTGGCACTAGTTCTGGGGATGTTCCCGGGCTTCATGTCCATGATCGCAGTATACTATATTTTAAAGGGACTTGGTTTCCTTGATACAGGAGTCCTAAAGCAGGTGGCTCTTGTGCTTGTTTAT
Organism: Acetatifactor sp.; assembly: GCA_045540075.1. Classification (GTDB taxonomy): domain Bacteria; phylum Bacillota; class Clostridia; order Lachnospirales; family Lachnospiraceae; genus Acetatifactor. Next base: position 4,493 of record JAZQGM010000125.1, read on the forward strand.
TCAGGTGGTGCCGGACTGGGATTTTATATGGCCAAGGGATTCTTTGATACCATACCTAAAGCCATCGATGAAGCTGCATACATTGATGGTGCTACCAAATGGGATACCTTTATTCATGTGACCATTCCCATGTCCAAACCCATCATCACCTACACCTTGATCACCGCCTTTATGGCACCTTGGGTAGATTATATTTTTGCTAAGGTGATTCTGGGTAATGATACGCCTTATTACACCATTGCCATTGGTCTATGGACCATGTTGGAAAAAGAATATATTGAATATTACTATACCCAGTTCTATGCAGGCTGTGTATTGATATCAATACCCATTGCCATTCTGTTTTTGTTGACACAGAAGTGTTACGTGGAAGGAGTATCCGGTGCAGTCAAGGGTTAAATATAACAAAGCATTTGATAAGAAATACACATATGACGGGAAAGATCTGGGCGTAACCTGTTCACAGGGGGGTACAATATTTAAAGTATGGTGCCCTCTTGCTGACAGAGTAGTATTACACTTGTATCCTACAGATAATGCAGAAGAGTATGAAGCTTATGAAATGATGCCGGAAGACAGAGGTGTGTGGAAGTGGGAGAGTGCCCGGTCTCTTCATGGAACCTATTATGATTATACGGTTTACAGGGATAGTGAAATTATCAGAACGGCGGATCCGTATGCTGTGGCCTGTGGTTGTAACAGTATGCGCAGCATGGTGGTGGATCTACGACAGACTGACCCGGAGGGCTTTGCAGATGATAAAGCGCCTAAAACACAGGCTGAGACCATTATATATGAACTTCATATCAAAGATTTCTCTTATGATCCGGAAAGTGGTGTGCCAAAGAAATACCGTGGAAAATATAAGGCATTCACTGTTTTAGGAACTAACGGTAAATATCCCACTTGTATGGAGTATTTGAAGGCTCTTGGAATCACACATGTACATCTGCTTCCCATGTATGATTTTGGGTGGCTGGATGAAAAGGGAAGTGATGAGCAATATAACTGGGGATATGATCCGGTGAATTATAACGTGCCGGAAGGTTCTTTTGCTACCGATGTTCATGATGGCATTGTGAGGATCAGAGAGTGCAAAGAGATGATTCAGGCACTTCATGAAAACGGTATTCGTGTGATTATGGATGTGGTGTATAACCATACTTACCAGCCGGATTCCTGGTTGGAAAGAATGGTTCCCGGTTATTATAACAGAAGATGGGAGGACGGACATTTGTCAAACGGCTCTGCATGCGGCAATGATATTGCCTGTGGTCGGGCCATGGTAGATAATTACATTGCTGATTCCGTCATGTATTGGGCAAAGGAATATCACATTGATGGGTTTCGTTTTGACTTAATGGGTCTACTCACAGTGGAACTGATGAATCGTATCAGAAAGGAACTGGATCAGGAATTTGGAAAAGGAGAGAAGCTTCTTTACGGAGAACCCTGGAGAGCTTCAGATTCTCCCATGGAACCGGGAACAAAAGCGGCTCTAAAGTGTAACATTGCATATCTGGATGAAGGCATTGCCGTATTTAGTGATGATACCAGAGATGTGATCAAAGGCCATGTGTTTTATGAGGAGCAGCCGGGATTTGTGAATGGCGGCAAAGGGTTTGAGAAAAAGCTCCTTGGTGCCGTATCCGGTTGGTGCGGAAGGGACGTGGAAAAAACCAGCGACGGATCCGACGTTTTTACACCTAAGTGCTGTGGTCAGATCATCAACTATGTATCTGCACACGACAATTTTACGCTCTGGGATAAGTTGGTGTTGTCCATGCATGGGGGATATGGTGTAAATAATGAGTATCGTCAAAGTATGGAGCCTGTTACCGAACCTGCCGTCTATACCACCAAGCACGAAGATGTGTTGAAAGCCAACAAGCTGGCTGCCTTTATTTACTTTACCTGTCAGGGCCATCTTTTCCTGCAGGCCGGTGAAGAATTCGGCAGGACCAAGTTCGGCGATGGGAATAGTTACCGTTCCCATCCCTCCATTAATATGCTTCGCTGGCAACAGTCTTTAGAATTTCGTGAATTACTGGAATATTATAAAGGTCTGATCAGACTTCGTAAAAAGCTTCCCGGATTGTGTGATAAATCAAAACAAGCAGCTGCCAGGATCAGTGAACGTAAGATCCTAAAAGAGGGTGTGGTACATTTTTGCGTAGAGAATACTCTCGGAGAACGGCAGTGTGGTTTCCGGTGTGGGGAAGTAAATGCGGAGAAGTGGACACAACTTTTTATAGTGTATAATGGGGCGGATGAAGATGCTGATATTACAGTTCCACAGGGTGATTGGATTATTCTAGCAGATGGAAGTGACGCGGATTGCTGCAAGGAAATGAAATTGTCTGCTCACAGATGCTTGACGATTCCCGCTTGCAGCGGTATGATATTAGGAAGAATAGATAGTTGAGAAAGGGTTATTTCGAATGAAAATTCAAATGAAAAGAGCAAGTGGAATTTTGCTTCCGGTGGCAAGCCTGCCTTCTAAATATGGTATCGGCTGCTTTTCCAAGGAAGCTTATACATGGATAGATCAGTTAAAGGAAGCAGGGCAGAGTTATTGGCAGATTCTTCCTCTGGCGCCCACAAGCTACGGAGATTCACCATATCAGTCCTTTTCCTCCTTTGCAGGCAATCCCTATTTTATTGACCTGGAGCAATTGATCGAAGAGGGAGTTCTGACGAAAGAGGAATGCGATGAGGTAGATTTTGGAGATAATGTCTCTTACATCGATTATGGAAAATTGTACGACAATCGATTTGTCCTATTGAGACTGGCTTATGAGCGCAGTAACATCGCCCAGAACCCTGAATTTATAGATTTTATACAAGAAAATGCATACTGGCTTGACGACTATGCATTATTTATGTCTGTGAAGAAAAAATTTGATGGTGTCAGCTGGAGTGAGTGGGCAGAGGACATCAAGAAACGTTGGGGATATGCTCTAGATTATTATCGCAGAGAATGCTATTTTGATATTGAATTTTATAAGTATCTACAATTTACGTTCAAAAAACAGTGGGATAAGCTGAAATCTTACGCCAATGAGAATGGAATTCAGATTATTGGAGATATTCCTATCTATGTGGCATTTGATTCCTCTGATGCCTGGGCTTCACCGGAATTATTTCAGTTTGATGATGATTTTCTTCCTATTTCAGTGGCGGGGTGTCCTCCTGATGCATTTTCTGAAGATGGACAGCTGTGGGGAAATCCCCTGTATCGCTGGGACTATCACAGACAGACCGGCTATGACTGGTGGTGCAGAAGACTTAACCATTGCTTCCAAATGTATGATGTGGTCAGAATCGACCATTTCAGAGGATTTGATGAATACTATAGTATTCCTTACGGTGATGAGACAGCCGTAAACGGACAATGGGAGAAGGGCCCGGGTATTGCACTGTTTCGTGCCCTTACCGAAAGGCTGGGAGAAAAGCAGATCATAGCAGAGGATCTGGGATTTTTGACTCCTTCGGTCAAAAAACTTTTGCAAGACAGCGGTTATCCTGGCATGAAGGTACTGGAGTTTGCCTTTGATCCCAGGGAAGAATCTGATTATCTGCCACACAGCTATGACCGTAACTGCGTGGTATACACTGGTACCCACGACAATGAGACATTGGTACAGTGGTATAAAGGGTTGGATGAAGAAAGCAAGAAATTCGCAGAAGAGTATATGAACAACGCCCATATTCCGGCAGAGGAAAAATATTGGGATTTTGTGCGTCTTGCCATGATGAGCACTGCCAATACTTGTATCACACCGGTACAGGATTTTCTGGGGCTTAGCGGTGAGGCGAGAATCAATCATCCTTCTACGCTTGGTAATAACTGGAAGTGGCGTATTGACAGCAAGATGTTGAGCAAACAGATAATTCAGAAGATTTATGCACTGACCAAGATCAGTTGCCGTCTCTCTGACATCATGCAGCAGAAAGAGTGGCTGAAGATGGAACAGCGCAAGAAGGCTGAGAAGACCGAGAGTGTTGAGAAGAATGAGAAGTCAGGGAAGGAAGTCAAAGAGGCTACGAAAACAAGGAGTATAGAAAAAGCATGAGGTTTCTCTACGGAAAACAGGATTGGAAAACCTTTGAACGAGGAGAGGAGAACTGCTATCTGATGACCAATGGGCTGGGAGGGTTCTCCTCTCTCAGCATCATTGGGTCATGCAGCCGAAACGACCAGGCTTTATTGATGACATGTACCCATTCTCCCAATCATAGATACAACATGATTCATAGGATGGAAGAGTGTCTTGAAACCGGCAGGGGGAAGGTACATCTATCCAGCCAGGATTTCCAGCTTCACAGTAAAAGAGAAGAAGGATACCTGTACCAGACAAACTTTACCTTCGAAGATTATCCTGTATGGACTTACCTTGTAGGCGGTGTGGAAGTAACACGTACCATTGTATTACGTCAAGGACATAATACGTTGGGAATTTCGTACCGGATCAAGAACCGTTCCAAAGAGAAAGCAGTATTGACAGTCAGGCCCCATCTTCAGTTTGTACCAAAGGGGGAGAGGCTTTCTTCCAAGCAGCTTTTTACGGTGGAGAATCATAAGATTTCATCTAACGGGCAAAGTTTAACTTTCCGTACAAATGGATGTACCAAGATCGTGCAGCCAATCTTTTGCGATAGCCTTTATTATGCTGATGATGTGGCTGATGGAAAGATGACATTAGGCCGTTCGCTGGTAAATCATGAGATTTTATTTACTGTAGAGGCAGGAGTGGAAGATGCCTTTGAAATCATATATAGCACTGAAAAGCTCTGTGAGGAGACTTATTTTCGCGGTAGAGACATCAAGGTTTCCCTTCATGTGACAGATATCATAAAGGAGACTGTTGCATATCGGAAGGCGCTGAAAGAACAGGCAGGCTTCGCAGAAGAAATCGCCAGTCAACTTGCAGTCAGTGCAGACCAGTTTATTTCATACCGTGAATCTACCAAAGGCAAGACCATATTGGCCGGTTTTCCTTTCTTTGAGGACTGGGGAAGAGATACTATGATAGCCCTTGTGGGTTGTTGCCTTTCCACCAGACAGTTTGACACTGCAGAAAGTATCTTACGCACGTTTATGGCTTATTGCAAGAAGGGACTGATGCCCAATTTGTTCCCTGAAGGTGGAAAAGAGCCGGGTTATAACACAGTAGATGCAGCCTTGCTATTTATCGTCGCAGTGTATGAATATTACCAGAGAACATGGAATCTTAAGTTTGTCAAAGAAGCTTATCCTGTTATGAAGGAAATTGTTAAATGGTATCATGACGGAACCGACTTTGGCATACACATGGACGAGGACGGTCTGATCATGGCTGGTCGGGGATATGATCAGGTAACCTGGATGGATGTGCGCGTGGAAGATATTCTGCCTACGCCACGACATGGCAAGCCCGTTGAAATCAATGCTTACTGGTATAATGCACTGCGGATCCTCTGTGAGCTTGAACGGATTATAACTGAAGAGACGGAAGAAATTAATGAAGAAGTAATAAATTATGAAGTGTTGACCAGAAAAGTCAAGGAAAGCTTTTGCGAGAAATTCTGGAATGAAAAAGCAGGATGCCTCAAAGATGTGATCTCCGGCACAGAGGCTGACGAGCAGGTTCGCTGTAACCAGATATGGGCGGTATCCTTGCCATTTTCGCTTCTTTCCAAAGAGCAGGAGAAGCAAGTGGTAGAGACGGTATTTTTCGATCTTTATACTCCTTATGGATTACGTACACTGGATTCTGAAGATGCACAGTTTCGACCATTTTACGGAGGTGCACAGCTTGATCGCGACCTGGCATATCACCAGGGAACCGTGTGGACATTCCCTATGGGCGGTTATTACCTTGCATATTTGAAAGTAAATAACTATTCTGAGGAAGCCAAAGCCTATATAAAAGAACAGTTGGCAGTGATGGAAGCTGCTTTGCGAGAAGGCTGTATAGGGCAACTGCCCGAAATCTATGATGGGGGCAATCCGGTATCCTCGAAGGGCTGCTTTGCACAGGCATGGAGCGTGGGTGAGATTCTAAGGGTGTATGATGCTTTGAGAAGTGAGAATTTTAAATTATAAGTGTGCTGTATCTAAAAAAATAATAATTTGTAAAAATAGTACTTGCAAAAAAATTATTTTAAAGATATAATATATAAGTCGTGTAAACACGCAATGCTGAAATAGCTCAGTCGGTAGAGCACTTCACTCGTAATGAAGGGGTCGTGGGTTCGAGTCCCATTTTCAGCTTTTATAGAAGAGGCAATAAATTAGGCAGAAATGCTTATTTATTGCCTTTTCAATTGAATTCATTTAAACTCAAAAGAAGCTTTTAAAGTAAAGTAGAGATCGGATTGTTTATGCCAAAAAGAAATTTATACCAACAAATTTCAACAAAAATTTTACTTTTTCTGTTGCATATTTCTTAATTTTCTATTAAAATAGTAAAAAATAAATATACAAAGGAGAGGGACAGCATGAAAACTAAATTTAGAAGCCGCAAAGCCATCATGATGATGCTTTCGCTTTTTGTAATGTCTATTCCCATGACCGTTCTGGCAGCTACAGAGGAAGCAGCCGGCCCGGCTAAATTCGCTACTTTCTGGTCATTGATTCCACCGGTTGTAGCCATCGTGCTTGCACTGATCACCAAGGAAGTGTATAGCTCATTGTTTATTGGAATCCTGATGGGAGCATTGTTCTATGCAGATTTTAACCTTGAGGATACCGTTCTTCATATTTTTGAGGATGGTATGCTGAGTGTATTGTCTGATGCCTGGAATGTTGGTATTTTGATCTTCCTGGTAATTTTGGGAACCATGGTTGCTTTGATGAACAAGGCAGGTGGCTCTGCCGCATTCGGTCAGTGGGCAGCTAAGAGGATCAAGACCAGAGTAGGGGCACAGCTTGCTACCATTTTGCTGGGTGTGTTGATATTTGTGGATGACTATTTTAACTGTCTGACTGTTGGAAGTGTTATGGAGCCCATTACAGACAAGCATAAGGTATCCAAAGAGAAATTGGCATATCTGATCGATGCAACGGCAGCACCGGTTTGTATCATTGCACCAATTTCTTCTTGGGCTGCTGCTGTGGCAGGATTTGTAGATGGAGAGGATAGTCTGTCTCTGTTTATTCAAGCAATTCCCTTTAACTTCTATGCACTTTTGACAATCTTTATGATGGTAGTACTTGTTCTATTAAAGTTTGATTTTGGACCCATGAAGGCAAAAGAAGAACTGGCTATGAAGGCAGAAGTGGTAGTTGCCAAGGCTGAAGCAGTAGGTGGAAAAGGTAAAGTAATTGATCTGATCGTACCGGTAGTGAGTCTGATCATTTGTTGTGTGATTGGTATGATCTATACCGGTGGTTTCTTTGAAGGCGTAAGCTTTGTACAGGCTTTCTCCGATAGTGATGCTTCTCTGGGACTGGTACTGGGAAGTTTTGTGGCACTGGTGATCACGATTGTTTTCTACCTGATCAGAAGAGTCATGAAGCTGAAAGATTGTATGGATTGTCTGCCCGAAGGCTTTAAGGCTATGGTGCCTGCGATTTTGATTCTGTGCTTTGCATGGACATTGAAGGCTATGACTGACAGTCTTGGTGCAGATGTGTATGTGGCAGGACTTGTTAAGGGAAGTGCTGATAATCTTATGAGTCTGCTTCCTGCTATTATTTTCCTGGTGGCTTGTTTCCTTGCTTTTGCTACCGGTACCAGTTGGGGAACTTTTGGTATTCTGATCCCTATCGTAGTAGAAGCATTTAGTACTGTTGATTACAAGCTGATGATCATTGCAATATCTGCATGTATGGCAGGTGCTGTATGCGGTGACCATTGCTCACCGATCTCCGATACCACCATCATGGCTTCTGCAGGTGCCAGGTGCGAACATGTAAGCCACGTATCTACACAGCTTCCTTATGCAATCTATGTGGCAGTGATTTCCTTCATTGTATACATACTGGCCGGTTTTGTAAGATCTGCATGGATCTGTCTGCCTTTTGGTATGATATTGACAGTAGTGGGATTGATTTTGATCAAGAAGATTACGCAGAAAAAGACTGCTTAAAAAGAATTGGTTATGTATTGAATGGCTGGCGTTTGTCAGCCATTTTTTTCTGAAGCTACATTTTCAGACGTACTTTCATAAAATGCTCCAGATACTGTACACCCTTATAGAAGCCAAATGCCATGATGCACAGGATGATGATACTTGTGATCACCATGTTCAATTGGAAGACCTGACTGCCGTAAATGATCAGATAACCAAGTCCTCGTCTGGCTGCCAGAAATTCTCCGATGATCACACCTACCAGCGCAAGACCAATATTGACTTTGGTGGTGCTGAGCATGATCGGGATGGAACCCGGCAGTATTACTTTGGTAAAGGCATCCTTCTTGTGACCGCCCAGAGTGTAGATTAAAGTGATCTTTTCTGGATCCACTTGTTTGAAGCCGGTATAGAAGCTGATAATGGACCCAAAGACTGCCACTGAGATACCGGCCACGATAATGGTTGTGGTGCCGGTGCCTAGCCACACGATGAAGAGCGGTGCCAGAGCGGACTTTGGCAGGCTGTTTAGGATGACCAGGTAGGGCTCTGTAATCTCTGAAAGCTTTGTAGAGTACCACAAAAGTGTGGCAAAAGCAATACTGATCAAAAACACCAGTAGGAAGCTGAGCAGTGTCTCAAACAGGGTGATTCCCACATGCACGAAGATGCTACGGTCTGCCACCATGGAAAGAAAACAACTGACTACCCGGCTGGGACTGGAAAAGAAGAAACTGTCAATCCATCCAAGATTAGCGCTGATTTCCCATAGGATTAGGAATCCTATAAAGATTATAAGCCGCCAGCTTGTTACAAAGTGGTGATGTCTTTTGTGTTCTTGCAAATATGCTTCTTGTGTTGTCAATTCTTTTTTTATTAATTTAATTATCTTGGCTTTCATTGGTCAACACCTCCCATAAATGACTGAAATACCCCTGAAATTCCGGCGCATGTCTGGCTGCCAGCGGAGAATCATCCTGAAGTGTCAGATTGATCAAAACTTCTTCCTTTACAGTGGCAGGTCGTCTGGAAAGTACGATGATCCGGTCTGCCAAACTAATGGCCTCCGATAGGTCGTGGGTAATAATGATCACCGTCTTGCCTGTACGCCGGATCAGGCGGCAGATGTCGGCAGATACCATCAATCTGGTCTGGTAATCCAGCGCACTGAAGGGTTCGTCTAAGAGCAAGAGCTCAGGCCCCATGGCTAATGTCCTGATCAGTGCCGCGCGCTGTTTCATCCCTCCGGAAAGCTCACTGGGGCGTTTGTCTTTGAATTTTTCCAGTTCATAATCATGCAGCAGTTTATTAACATATGCAAGTCTTTCCGGCGTCATCATATGATTGATCTCCAGCCCCAGAATGACATTCTTATAAACAGTCCGCCATTCAAACAGATGGTCATGCTGCAACATATAGCCTACCTTCGGATAGTGAATGGATCCGTCCGGATTGTTAATCACGATGGTTCCGCCTTCCGGTTTCAGCAGTCCGGCAATGATGGACAGAAGCGTGGATTTGCCACAGCCGCTGGGTCCTACGATGGCTACAAATTCTCCTTCCTTCACGCCGAAAGAGATATCCTTAAGTGCCGGTGTCTCGCCTTGGAGATTGTGGTATGCGTAACTGATATTTTTTAATTCCAGAATATTCGCTTGCAAAGCTTACTTTTCCTTTCTTTTACTGTTTTCGACCCGTTTTATAGACCTTTAACAGTTAGAATCTATAATATATTATGTAAAATTATAAAAAATGTGTGATATTATAAATTTTTCGTGTATCACTGTATTGCATTAAAGTGAATTTTGTGATATTATCTTTTCAGCTTAACGAAAGAAATGGAGAGATAATATGGCACAGTTGTGGGGAGGACGTTTTACCAAGGCCACAGATCAGTTGGTTTATGATTTTAATGCGTCCATCCGTTTTGACCAAAAGTTATTTCATCAGGATGTGGAAGGAAGTATTGCTCATGTGACGATGCTTGCTCGCCAGGGAATTCTGACGAAAGAAGAGACAATAGCCATTATTGATGGCTTACACGGTATCTTAAAGGATGTGGAAGAAGGAAAGCTTGCGATTGACGACACCCAGGAGGATATCCACAGTTTTGTAGAAGCGAATCTGATCGACAGGATCGGTGATGCAGGTAAGAAGCTACATACCGGCAGAAGTCGTAATGATCAGGTGGCGCTGGATATGAGGCTCTATACAAGAGAACAGGTGCTTCATGTCGACAGTTTGCTGAAGGAACTTCTGACGGTGCTTTTGGATACTATGGAGGAGAATCTGGAGACTTATATGCCCGGATTTACCCATTTACAGAAGGCACAGCCTACCACACTGGCACATCACTATGGCGCTTATTTTGAGATGTTTAAGAGGGATAGACTGCGTTTGAAGGATATTTATGAGCGTATGAATTATTGTCCGTTGGGAGCAGGTGCTCTTGCCGGTACTACATATCCTTTAGACAGAGAGTATACAGCTTCTTTGCTGGGATTCTACGGAGCCACACTTAACAGCATGGATTCTGTGTCAGATCGTGATTATCTGATCGAGTTTTTATCAGCACTTTCCACGATCATGATGCATCTGAGCCGTTTCTGTGAGGAGATCATTATCTGGAACTCTAATGAGTATCAGTTTGTGGAGATTGATGATGCCTATTCAACCGGAAGCAGTATTATGCCTCAGAAGAAGAATCCAGATATTGCAGAGTTGGTACGTGGTAAGACAGGACGTGTCTATGGTGCGCTTATGAGTTTGCTCACCACGATGAAGGGCATTCCGCTGGCTTATAATAAAGATATGCAGGAAGATAAAGAGATGGCCTTTGATGCCATGGAGACAGTACAGAACTGTATTATATTGTTTACCGGTATGATCCGTACCATGAAGTTTAAGAAGGATCGTATGGCAGCAAGTGCAATGAATGGCTTTACCAATGCCACAGATGCAGCTGATTATCTGGTGAATAAAGGAGTGCCTTTCAGAGATGCACACGGTATTATCGGTAGACTGGTTCTTTACTGTATTGAGGAGAATACCTCGATTGATGCGTTAAGTCTGGATGAACTTAAGAGTATCAGCGATATCTTTGAGGATGATATTTATGATGCGGTTTCTTTGAAGACTTGTGTGGAGAAGCGCCTTACCATTGGTGCACCGGGACCGGAAGCCATGAAGGAAGTGATACGGATCAACCGGGAATATCTTGCTGAGTGATGTTATATCAACAGTAAGCCCCAACTTTACAAAGCGTAATATTATAATGATAGTATAATACTAGTTTATATGGAGGATTTTATTATGAACGACAAATTAAAAGTAGGTATCCTTGGCGGTACCGGAATGGTAGGACAGAGATTTATCGCCCTTTTGGAGAATCACCCTTGGTTTGAGGTGACCACCATCGCAGCAAGCCCTCGTTCCGCAGGCAAGACTTATGCAGAAGCAGTAGGTGATCGTTGGAAAATGACCACACCCATGCCGGAAGCTGTGAAAGATATTGTGGTAATGAATGTCAATGAAGTAGAAAAAGTTGCTGCAGAAGTTGATTTTGTATTCAGTGCTGTAGACATGACCAAGGATGAGATTAAGAAGATTGAAGAAGCCTACGCTAAGACTGAGACACCTGTAGTGTCCAACAACAGCGCACACAGATGGACTCCTGACGTTCCCATGGTAGTGCCTGAGATTAACCCCGAACATATGAAAGTCATTGATTTCCAGAAGAAGCGTCTTGGAACCACCAGAGGATTCGTGGCTGTAAAGCCTAATTGCTCCATCCAGAGCTATGCACCGGTTCTGACCGCTTGGAAAGAGTTCGAGCCTTATGAAGTAGTGGCTACTACATATCAGGCAATCTCCGGCGCAGGCAAGACCTTTAAGGATTGGCCTGAGATGGTTGAGAATATCATCCCTTACATCGGTGGTGAGGAAGAGAAGAGCGAGAAAGAACCCTTACGTATCTGGGGTGAGATCAAGGATGGCGTGATCGAGCCTGCTACCTCTCCAAAGATCACCTGCCAGTGCATCCGTGTACCGGTATTAAATGGCCATACAGCAGCTGTATTTGTGAAATTTAAGAAGCAGCCCACCAAGGAGCAGCTCATTGAGAAATTAGTGAACTTTAAGGGTGCACCTCAGGAACTGAACCTTCCAAGTGCTCCTAAGCAGTTTATCCAGTATCTGGAAGAAGACAACAGACCTCAGGTAAAACTGGATGTGGACTATGAAAATGGTATGGGTGTCAGCGTAGGTCGTATCCGTGAAGACAATGTATATGACTTCAAATTTGTGGGATTGTCACACAATACTGTAAGAGGTGCCGCAGGCGGTGCTGTACTTTGTGCAGAATTATTGACCGCGCAGGGTTACATT
>JAZQGM010000126.1:0-4153 GCA_045540075.1 Acetatifactor sp.
AGCTCCAACACGAGAAAACTGTACGAAATTTGCAGCAGGGAGTGTGCAAACACCTATTTTATACAGACACTGGATGACTTGCATTTAGAAAAGTCGGATCGTAGCCATGTCGTTCTGTGAGCCAAGGAGTTGCTGTTTGGACTTGTCTTCCTAAGACCGCTTGGCCTCCGACTTAGCTCCAACACGAGAAAACTGTACGAAATTTGCAGCAGGGAGTGTGCAAACACCTATTTTATACAGACACTGGATGACTTGCATTTAGAACTACCTAAATCTGTTCGACTGGTGGGTATTACTGCTGGGGCTTCCACCCCAAACAAATTAATTGAGGAGGTACAAAATTATGTCAGAATTAACTTTTGAACAAATGTTGGAAGAATCATTAAAGACAATACATGCAGGAGAGGTAGTCGAAGGCACAGTTATCGATGTGAAGCCCGATGAGATGGTATTGAACATCGGTTACAAGTCAGACGGTATTCTTACTAAGAGTGAATACACCAATGACAACAGCGTAGATCTTACCACTGTTGTAAAGGTCGGCGACACGATGGAAGTAAAAGTGTTGAAAGTAAATGATGGAGAAGGTCAGGTATCTCTGACCTACAAGAGACTTGCTGCTGACAGAGGCAACAAGAGGATCGAAGAAGCTTATAACAACAAGGAAGTGCTGAAGGCTGAAGTTGCTCAGGTACTTGACGGTGGTGTGAGCGTAGTGGTTGAGGAAGTTAGAATCTTCATTCCTGCAAGCCTGGTATCCGATACTTATGAGAAGGACCTTAGTAAGTATGCAGGTCAGGAAATTGAATTCGTTATCAGCGAGTACAATCCTAAGAGAAGAAGATACATTGGTGACCGCAAGCAGCTGATCGTTGCAAAGAAGGCTGAGATGCAGAAAGAGTTGTTTGAGAAGATCAAAGAAGGCGATATCGTAGAAGGTACTGTTAAGAATGTGACTGACTTCGGTGCTTTCATTGACCTGGGCGGCGCAGACGGTCTGCTTCACATCTCAGAGATGTCCTGGGGCAGAGTAGAGCATCCTAAGAAGGTATTTAAGGTAGGGGACAAGCTGAATGTTCTGATCAAAGAACTGAATGGCAGCAAGATCGCTCTTTCCCTGAAATTTGAAGATGCTAACCCTTGGAAAGATGCAGCTGTAAAGTACGCAGTAGGTAATGTTGTAACCGGTAAGGTTGCAAGAATGACAGACTTTGGTGCTTTCGTAGAGCTGGAGCCCGGTGTAGATGCACTGCTTCATGTTTCCCAGATTGCTAAGGAGCATGTGGAGAAGCCTGCTGATGTGCTGAGCGTTGGAGCTGAAGTAACTGCTAAGGTTGTGGATTTTAACGAGGCTGATAAGAAGATCTCCCTGAGCGTAAAGGCTTTAAGTGTTGAGCCTGCACAGGAGAAGACTGAGGATGCGGACGTAGCTGATGTTGATACCACGGCTGTAGCTGCTTCAGAAGAATAAGAGAATTTTAGGAACCTGCCCTTTGGGGTGGGTTCTTTTTTTGGGGGGGAGATAGAGATGGATAAAATTTATAAATAAAAGCTTGACAAATTAGAAATTGCGTATTATTATATATTAAAACAGTTTAGCGATTTAAAGTGTTGATGTTTAAAGCGTTAAAGCGTCAGAGCGGAGTGTTGTTAGCTTATTTAGCTAAAGGATAGATTTTAGGGAGAGAAGGAGTGGTAGTTATGAGTGGTAGGCATGGTTCGTTGATTTCAGTAAGACCGGATGTCAAGGTGGTGGATTGTACTTTGAGAGATGGAGGACTGGTAAATAATTTTGGGTTTTCAGATGAATTTGTGAGGGATTTGTATCTGGCTAATATTAAGGCCGGCGTAGATTATATGGAGTTTGGTTATAAGGCTTCCAAGGAGATTTTTAATCCGGAGAATTACGGGAAATGGAAGTTTTGTGATGAACAGGATATCAGAGCGATCGTGGGTGAGAATAATACGGATATGAAGATTGCGGTGATGGCAGATGTGGGACGTACTGATTTTCGGAATGATATTGTGGATAAAAAGGACAGTGTCATTGACATGATCCGTGTGGCTACGTATATCAATACCATTCCTGCTGCCATAGAGATGATTGAAGATGCACATGCTAAGGGGTATGAGACTACTGTAAATATTATGGCAGTGTCGAAGGTAAGTGAGTCTGACTTGGATGCAGGACTGGAGATGTTGGCCCAGACCAATGTTGATGTGATTTACCTGGTTGACAGCTTTGGGTCTTTTTATCCGGAGCAGATTGAAAGGCTGACTAACAGGTACATGGAAGTGGCTAGAGAGTATAAAAAGATCATAGGAATTCATGCACATAATAATCAGCAGTTGGCATTTGCCAATACCATCGAGGCATTGTCCAGAGGAGCAAGTTATCTGGATGCTACAGTAAATGGCATGGGACGAGGGGCCGGGAACTGCTATATGGAGCTTTTGCTGAGCTTTTTAAGGAATCCAAAGTACAATAAAGTGGCCATCATGAGCTTTGTGGAGAAACATATGTTGAAGCTTCGGGAGTCGGGGATTATGTGGGGGTTCGAACTTCCCTACATGCTCACAGGGATATTAAACGCCCACCCATCTACAGCCATTCAGTTCATGAAGGAAAAAAGAACAGACTATGCCATGTTCTATCAAGAACTGATCGATGATGCTTTGTAAGGAAAGTGGTTGAACCTAACCGAAAGAGGTACCGGCGGGCTGGTATGACAAGTAAAGCCACAAATCGCAAAACTTGTGGCGCGTAATGCGCTTCTAAAGAGATTGCGGTTCGTGGCTTTCATTCATCCATATTTTGTTGCGTTTAATAGTGTTACATAGTGTCTAATAAATAGAAGCGATCATTGCTAGAACATGGTTTGCATAAGCACTGAATGCCTCACGGTCTTTCTTAAGTTCGGTGGTTAGTTCGAAGAAAAGCTCCTTGCTCTTATAATCCCTTTTAAAGAAAGGCTCTCGAAACATTCCCCACTGAGGCAGGTATTGGGAGTGCTTCCTGGTATAGCAAGTGGCGGCAGTGGCCTGCATACGGTGTTCGCTGTCCACAAAAGTGGCCACAGATTTATGTAGGGCGACATCCTCTGTGGGAAGGTAGTAATAGTCGCGATAATTGGCATAGAAATATTTCATTTCTTCCTCATACACTGGCACTTTCAAGGTACCTGTCAGTCCTTCTCCTGAGAAATAACATTGATTTACCGATGCAGAAACAGCTCGTGGAATCTTTGTGGGCAAAGTCACAGTCATTAAAAGCTCCATTCGCTTTACTCCGTCAAGATCCTGATAATAATTAGCCTGCACTTTCTTTGCCTTTACATCCTTTGCAAATAAATCATAATAAGCCAGCACAGGCAGAATATTCATCATCCCCAGAACATCCTCTTTGTTATGTAAAAGAATCACATTCTCAGCGTATTCAGAGGGCGTTTTTACATACTCCCGATACAATGAAATCAACTCACCGCCGTTAAATACGTCTATGCGTGCGATCCCCAGAAACTGTTCCAGCGTCTTTAACTTACAATTGGGGAGCTTCAGGAAAAACTTACAGGGTGCGATACACTTATACAGATCCATATTTTTCATGCCCTCAAAGGAGTACGCCAATTCATATTGCTTACACTTTTGCAGAAGAAACGGCAGATCAAAGGTATTCCCATTAAAATGGATCAGACACTTAAAGCTTCCCGCAAACCAGAAAAACTCCGTAAGAATATCGATTTCTTCCTCGTAATTCTCAGCAAACCACTGAATCATCTGCCATGCTCCGTCTGCATAGTAGGCACAGCCGATCAGGTAAAGATACGAGGCTTTTGAACTAAAGCCAGTGGTTTCAATATCTAGGAATAAAATGTCCTCTAAGGGGGCGATTTGCTCCAGAGGGTATGTGGCCTCAAAATCTAAGGGAGCTTTCATGGTTTTCATACGCGGGGTCCTCCTATGTTGCAAACGGGGGGAGGTCGCCATAGGGCCGCTCCGGAGCGTCAGGGGTGTAATTCCTGACGCGCTCTCGCTCCGTGAAAAACGTAGCGGTACTAGGCTCGAGACGGAAACCTACGGCTTCCGTCTGACCTCGCCAAGTGCCGACGTTTTTCAAGGGTCTGGAATTGCACCCCAAGTCGGAGGCCAAGCG